>CANLED010000066.1 GCA_947489175.1 Chitinophagaceae bacterium
TACTGGTACAATCGAATATGCGCCTAATCTTCCATGGAAAGGCATTATTCCATTGGCAGAGCTTCTAAGTACAAAATTCAATCTCCCTGTAACGGTCACAAACGATGCAAATGCCGCAGCTATAGGAGAAATGATGTATGGAGCTGCAAAAGGCATGAAAGACTTTATCATGATAACATTGGGTACTGGTGTTGGAAGTGGTATTGTTGCCAATGGTCAATTGATTTATGGTCATGATGGATTTGCAGGTGAGTTAGGACATACAATTGTTATCCCTGATGGAAGAATGCATGAAGGCACGGGAAAAAGAGGTTCGCTCGAAAGTTATGCATCTGCCACAGGAGTTAGGCTTACTGCTCTAGAGTTCCTAGAAAATAGCCAAGAGCCTAGCTTGTTGAGGAGTGCAGACAAAAATACATTAGATTCTAAAGTTGTATATGACGCCGCAATCAAAGGCGATAAACTAGCCCTTGAAATATTTGAATTTACAGGAAAAATACTTGGATTAGCTTTGGCTAATGCTGTAATGTTTAGTAGTCCTGAAGCTATTATCTTATTTGGTGGTTTAACGAAATCTGGAGATTTGATATTAAAACCTACCAGAGAGCACATGGAAGAAAACTTAATTCAAGTGTTTCAGCATAAAGTAAAAATATTGGTAAGCCATCTTAAAGAATCTGATGCCGCAATTTTAGGGGCAAGTGCTTTAGTTTGGGAGCAAAAATAATTTTTAATTGGGATAATTAAATTTTATAGTCAATCTCCACGTTTTTCCTATTTCAATGATTTCAATTGAATTTAGGTTAGTTATAACCTATCAACGTTATTATTTGGTTTAAAAACCTTGAATTACCACACATAAAAATTTATGGTAATTATATATTAATATAAATGGTGCAACTTATTTTAATATTTATGGTTTATAGTAATGGTTGGAAAGGGTGAATTTTATTAGTACATACCTGTATACCAATCAACTAATCAATAAAATATGGAAGCATCACGCATTGCAATACCCATTGGGGTTACACTCGATAGGTTTATAAGAAGCAATGAAAGTCAATATCCACAATCTGTAGGTGACTTTTCTCAATTGCTAAGGGATATTGCATTGGCATCAAAGGTAGTTAATAGAGAAATTAACAAAGCAGGCTTAATAGACATTATGGGTTCTTCCGGTAGCCATAATACAGGAGGCGATGACCAACAAAAACTTGATATTCTTGCAGACATTAGATTTTCCAGGGCATTGTTAAAAGGTGGAGCTGCTTGTGCTATAATTTCTGAAGAGGCTGATTCAATGAGCATCCTCAACATTAATGGAAAATATATTGTTGCGATAGATCCTTTAGACGGTTCAAGCAATATAGATGTCAACGTATCTATTGGAACAATTTTTTCAGTTTATAAAAGATTGTCGAATATAGGAGAACCAGTAACAATAGAAGATTGTTTGCAATGTGGCACTGAGCAGGTAGCTGCTGGTTATATTCTATACGGATCATCAACCATGTTGGTATTTACTACTGGTCAGGGTGTCAATGGATTTACTTATGAAGCCACATTGGGCGAGTATCTTTTGTCACATCCTAATATAATAATTAAACCGGAAGCCAATACATATTCAATCAATGAAGGCAACTCAAACTCGTTTGTTCAAGAAGGTATTCATGATTATTTAAATGAATGTAAGGTTGAACAATTCGCAGGACGTTATATTGGATCATTGGTTGCTGACATACATAGAAATTTACTAAAAGGAGGAATTTATCTTTATCCAGCTACGAGAAATAACCCTGATGGCAAATTAAGGATTATGTTTGAAGCAAATAGCCTTGCATTTATTGTTGAACAAGCTGGTGGAAAAGCTTCTGATGGGATACAGAGAATACTTGAAATCGTTCCAACATCTATTCATCAAAAGACTCCTCTTTTTATTGGATCGAGTGAAATGGTTAAAAAATTAGAACTTGCTTTGAACAAATATTAATTTTGTAAATCGACAAGCGGCTAATACTTTTTGCTAATTAACAGTATTTCTTAAACTCTTTTCTTGTTCCCATTGCTTGATGCCATATCCTGGAATTACATGCCTTTCGCTATGGTAAGACGACCTAACCAGTGGTCCACTTTCAACATAATCGATGCCGGCTTTGTAACCAATTTCTTTGTATTCAAAAAATTCGTCAGGATGTACAAAACGCTGTACAGGTAAGTGTTTACGAGTAGGTTGAAGGTATTGACCTATGGTTATAACATCAACTCCATTATCAGCCAAGTCTTTTATGGTTTGAATAACTTCTTCCTTTTTCTCACCTAGTCCAAGCATAATACCTGATTTGGTTCTCATTCCACCTTTTTTCAACTTCCGCAATACCTCCATGCTTCGCCAGTATTTTGCTTGAATCCTAACTTTACGGGTGAGTTGTTCTACTGTTTCAATGTTATGAGATACAACTTCGGGGGAAGCTTCAATAATGCGTTGAATTTGATCTTCAATACCTTTAAAATCTGGTATTAATGTTTCTAATGTTGTTGTTGGGTTTAATGCTTTAACTGCTTTGATTGTATTAAACCAAATGGTACTTCCTCCATCTGGCAATTCGTCTCTATCAACTGAAGTTAAAACAGCATGCTTTACTTTCATTAGGTGTATTGCTTCTGCAACACGTTGTGGTTCATCATAATCAACAGCTTCTGGGCGCCCCGTTGCAACGGCACAAAAACCACAGCTGCGGGTACAAATATTTCCAAGAATCATGAAAGTTGCAGTTCCTTCACCCCAACATTCACCCATATTTGGGCAATTTCCACTTTCACAAATTGTATGAAGTTTGTGGGTATCTACCAGAGACCTTACGTGTTTATAGCTTTCTCCTATGGGTAATCTTACCCTTAACCAATCTGGTTTTTTAACTTTTTGTTCAACTACAGGATCTAATATGTTGAGTTCTTTCATTGCTTTAAATAAAGTTCAAAGTTACATCACTTACGGTTACCAAAAACAAGAGAGACATATCCTGTAGGGAAGAATGATTTACCTTGTATATCTACCATTTGAACTACTTTTTTGGTATAATAATCAAACGTAAAACCAAATTCAACGGCAGAAACCACTTGGTTAAACCTTGCCCAATCAAACCTAAGTCCAGCTTTTCCATAAACACCAGGATTGAATTTCATTTCTTTCCACCCTAGTGCCAGTCCGGTGCCTCCGATTATTTTGTCGGCACTAAAAAATAATTTTCTATCCGCTTCAGTAAACTTTCTTTTTACGGTAGCACCCCCAGACGCAAATTCAACATAATAAGGTCTTGCTAAACCCGCTGAAAAACCTCCTAGCATAACACCATAAACGGCTACCCCATTTTTATTTCCTTTTCCACCAATCATAATCTGCTGGCCTGCCCCGATTTTAGCTTGATAAAATATGTTTTGTTTTCCGTAAACAAAAGGTTTGCCAAATATCGTAAATCCACCCCCATACGAGCTACTGCTCTGTTTTTGTTCCTTTGGATGCTGTTTTTCTCCTAATTCAACTTGAAAGATACTGGCTTTATAGGGGGTTTTCATTTTCCCTATTTCATAAATTAAGCCATTCCCATCGTGATTCACTTTAAGTTGGAAAGAGCTTTGCTTATTGAAAGCAGGAATACCTTCTTCCTCATTTCTGATGAGTTCGTTTATCTTATTTCGCTTTGCAATTTTTTCTTCTTGCTTTTTATTGCCTTTTACATCGGATAGACGTTGAGAAAAAGCTCCTAAAAAAGACAGTGAAATTGTAATAACTAAAATTGAATGTTTAAACATGGTTGAGATATGTTATGTAAATTTATATAAAAATTATATGACATCGCACGTATCATATCAAGGTGAACTCAGAACTTTAGCAACTCATTTACAATCTGGATCAGATTTTGAAACAGATGCTCCTACAGATAACCAAGGAAAGGGTGAAAGATTCTCCCCAACAGACTTAATTGGAACATCTTTAGCTGCTTGTATGGTTACTACTATGGCTATCAGGGGGAAAGAATTCGAAGATAGGTTAACAGGAGTTTTGATTAAAACAGAAAAAATCATGTCATCTGCCCCAAGAAAGATTTCTGCCATTAACTTAGAATTTGAATGGCCTGAAGGAGTTCAGTTCTTAGATTCAGAAAAAGAAAAATTAAATGAGATTGCTTTAAGCTGTCCGGTTAAAGAAAGTTTACATACTTCAATAATGCTAAATATCAATTATAACTGGAGATAGTTCATTTTTTAATGATTTAGCATCTTGAAGAATTTTACGCCCAATTTTGCAATCTGTGCATTTCTTTTGGGTACAATATTTTTTATGCAAAGCCAAGAGAGATTGAGATTCGGCTGCTGTTGTTGGTTTCAATCCAATTTTATTAAATTCATACAAAATGGAATTTGACTCAACAGATAATTCGCTAAACCATCTCTTGGCTTTCTCTTTGTATTGATTTGAGCCAATCACACAACCATAGGCATATAATATTGGTATGAAACTATTGATGATTAAATTGTCAAAAAATGTATTTCCAGGTTTTTTATCGGTAGGAATTGATATTTTATCAAACCTATAATGATTTAACCAATATTCACTGATATCAAAAGAAATTCTTTTCTTGAATTCATCTACATCTTCAATTTCTTTGAGCATATCTAAAATGCTGGAATTTTGAGATAGCATTGAAGCTAATTGAGCCAACCGTATAGTAGGAAAATTAGCCGGACGCATCCTCAAAAAATAGATTGGGTAATTAATTTCTTTTATTTTGTGTAAATTTTTAATCCTATAATATTCAGTCAGCAGTTTCTTTGGATACTCATCTTGCCAATTTTTTTGAAGCAATCCAGCTTGTCCCATCAACAAAGCCTCTAAATCAAAAACATCTTTTTTATATTTTTTAATAAGATAAAATGGAATTGATGTTGCAAGTAGATAGAAACCTTCGGAATTAACGCGATGACCAAAGTTTCTTGAAATTGTTCTCCAAATTAATTCTTCCCAATTTCCTTTTAACTGATTTAAATCATGAATCAGCCCATCAGATTTTTCTGTAAGTCTTGTTAAACCTAGTTCACCTATCCACTCCTTTATTTCATGATTTATTGAACACCCTCCTACAGAAGTACATGGAATCATTGAATGATTTTGCATTAAAATTTGATATGTAGTCAAAAAATTATTGTCAATTAAATGTCTTAATTCAAGAACTGGAGATTGAATAAATACTGAAGCATTGTTTTTCCAAACAACATGAAGTATAACATTTTTATAGTTTGGATCTTGCGAATGTCCATGATGGATCCATTCTTTGGTAGTAAGGTGTAGTTCGATGTTACCCGCCCATTCGGTCTTATCAAGGACTATTCTAGCATTGATAAAATCAGGTCCTTGATCAAAGTTTCTTAGTCCCCTATTTTTGATGAATATTCTTTTCCCACAAGTAGTAATCAGAACTTTATCATCAAAATTATAATGCTCCCAAATGTATTGTAAAAGGTCTTCTTTAAAAATCATGCTCAAAAATAAGGCTGAAGCATAACCTAAAGGAAGGGTAAATCACATGAAAAAAGTAGAAAAAAACGTGTGAAACTTAGTCAATAAACGAAGAATTTATAAAACTCACTACCCTACTTATTGGCAATCCCATTACATTGTAGAAGTCCCCTTCTATCGATTTAATTCCTACAACGCCTATCCATTCTTGAATGGCATAAGCACCGGCCTTGTCATAAGGTTTGTAATTATCTACATAAAAAATAATTTGCTCTAATGTAAGATCATGGAAAGTAACTTGCGTAGCATCAGCAAATGCTATTTCCTTTAGGTTGTTTTTCATAACTACCGCCGTAATCACCTCGTGTTTCTGTCCACTTAACTTTTGTAAAATATCGATAGCATGCTCCCTGTTGGCGGGTTTGCCGATTATTTCACCATTCAAAACAACAATTGTATCGGCTGATATTACAAGAAAATTGTTTGTAGTTGGTATTGATTGTAATTTTTCAAAAACGGCAATATTCTTATTTTTTGCAATTAACAATGCAACATCTTTTGGGGAAATGTCGTTTGGAAATGATTCATCAGCATCTGAAACGATGATTTCAAAATTAAGTTCAGCCCATTCCATCAGCATTTTTCGCCTAGGAGATCCAGATGCTAGGATAATATTTTTCATGAGTTATGATAAAAATATGAAATCATAGATAAAATTCCGAAGAACATAATCAATTTTATATTCACGCTAATTACATGATAATCTTTGGGTGTATTGGCCAATTGTATTTTTTTGAAATTAAGATATAAAGGAATTAATAGGGCTAATAAAATTATGGCAGACATTAAAAACCATCCATTGAATAAAGTGTAAAATAGCATGATGACAAGAATTCCAATTAATACCAAGATCCAAACAGAGATAAAAATTTTGGTAGCTATATGTCCCCAAACAATAGGCATTGTTTCGCAGTTGTTTTTTCGATCACCATCTTGATCTTCAAGGTCTTTAACAATCTCTCTAATTAAAGATACAATAAATGCAAAACCAGCATATACTGCACTTAGTTTGTACAGGTTTAACATAGCAGCATTTTGATAAGGTAAGATTTCCCCAAAAGACCAACGTACTTCAGCAACATAAAGAACACCAATAACCCAAGCTGTTAAGATAGAAATTAAAATATTGCCTGAAAGCAGACGGCGTTTAAAAGTAGTAGAATAAAACCATAATAAAATAACGGTAAGTGAATTAAAAAGTAACAAAAAAGGATTTTTCAAATGCCATGAAACATAGGCTGTAAGGAGTAATCCAATAAATGAAATAAATAAATGAAAGAACATAGCCCAACGGCGACTGATTAACTTATCTATAATTAACCGCTCTGGTTTATTGATTTTATCGATGTTTAGGTCAAAATAATCATTTATAATATATCCAGCTGCAGCAATCAGAACGGAAGATAATACCAACAAATAAAAGTCAAATTGCACCAAGCGTGGACCATCAATTCCGAATTTAATGAACTGGGTTTTGATAACGCAGAAATAGAAAAGAACCTGGGTTAACATAACAAAAAACAAGTTAGGATATCGAATCAACTGAAAAAATCCTAGTATTCTTTTCATGTTTTTATTGAATTAGATACTTTGTGAGTTGCTTTTGATTTGCCATTTATTTTGAACAAGCATCACTTTTTCAATTATTTCTCGAACGCATCCATTTCCACCACTTTTGGTAGAAATAAAATTAGCATGTTGTTTAACTTCTTGAACAGCGTCAGCTGGACAGGCTTTAATTCCGGCTACAAAAAATGCATCTAAATCCGGGATATCATCACCCATGAAAAGAACTTCTTTTTTTTCAATGCCATGAGATAACATGATTTCTAACAAACAAGTACCTTTATTTTTAACATTTTGATAAAAAAGGTCTACTCCAAGTTTTTGTAACCTAGAAGCAACAGGATTTGAAAAAGAACCTGTAATTACAGCAATGAGGATTCCATTTTTAAGCGCATGTTGAATAGCAAACCCATCTTTTATATCCATTTCTCTAATCCATTCTTCATTACCCACCAATGATATCTTACCGTTTGTTAAAACACCATCCATGTCAAAAACCATCAGTTTTATCAAAGAAAAGCTTTCAAATAAATTATTTATCATTATGTTTCGAAGATAGTTCTTCCTAATTAAATTTTTAATTCTGCAATGAAGTACACCAAGTATATTTGCAAAATATTTTTTTACTTAGCATGAAAAACAATCAAAAGCTGTTCATTTTTTTGATAAAATTGAAAATTTATATCATTTCGTTGATATCAATTCATTGGGCAGCAATGGTTGCCATCAAAATTTTTACAACACCATATAGAAAGCCCAAACCTTTTGAGCCAGAGATTTTTAAAAAAGCAGAAAGGTTCAACATTATGGTAGATGGGTTTAAAATTCAAGGTTATAGATGGCAAAAAGAGGCTAAAAAGAAGATACTTATTGTTCATGGATTTGAATCTCGTGCTTATAATTTTGATAGGTATGTAGCTCCATTGCTTAAAAAAGGTTACGGAGTTTTTGCGATGGATGCAAAAGCTCATGGGTTTAGTGAAGGCAAAACCATTACCCTCCCTGAATATAAGGCGATGTTATGTGAACTTGAAAAGCAATTTGGTGCTTTTGATGGATATATTAGCCACTCTTTCGGAGGAATTGCAATTTGTTTGTTTGAAGAAATGCACAATCATCCCAATGCTAAGCTTGTATTGATTGCACCTGCCACAGAAACAATCACAGCTATAAAGTTATTTTGTGCATTTTTAAAATTAAAAGATAAACTCAGACTTGCCATACATGACTATATATTCAAAAAATCAGGTTTCAGGGTAGAAGATTTCTCAATAAAAAGAATTACTCCTTTATTGTCAAATTCAATTTTGTGGATACATGATGAAGATGATGATATTACTCCTTTAGCAGATGTAACGCCAATTATTGAATCAACACAAAAAAATATTCAGTTTGTTATTACTCGGGGTTTAGGTCATCGGAGAATATATAAAGACAGCAAGGTAGTTCAGCAAGTAATTGATTTTTTATAATAATAAGGGTTAAAATCTTTTTATTAGAAAGAAAATAACCTAATTAATATGTGATTTTCACATTTTTAATTAATATAAAATGATTCCTTTTACATGAGAAATGTAAAAAATCATTCTCTTTATCTTATTATTGCATTTGTTAAGTCAAAAAACTTAGTATCCATAAACACATACTAGAAGCGAAAAAGAAAGCATGGCAAAGAATTTATTAATAGTAGAGTCACCGGCAAAAGCCAAAACAATTGAGAAGATACTTGGATCAGATTTCGAAGTAAAAAGCTGTTATGGCCATATAAGAGACC
>CANLED010000067.1 GCA_947489175.1 Chitinophagaceae bacterium
AGCAAAAGCAAATTGTAGTGTTACCATTGATAATACCAACCAACTAAATTTTAAACACAGCGTTTTCATTTTAAAAGATTTATACCCAAAATTATAGAAGCGTTTTTGTTTAAAAAACAACATAATTGTTAAAAAGGATGAGTGATTTAAGAAAGTGCTTTTTTGATGGATTGAATGGCAGATGGTAAACCCGACGGTTCCTGCCCCCCTGCTGTAGCCAAAATCTTCTGTCCACCCCCGCCACCTTTTATTAGTGGGGCAACCAATGTTTTGATTAATTTTACGGCATCTAACTCGTTGTCAGCGGAAAGATTATCAGAAACTCCGATGGCTAAAGATGCTTTTCCTGCATTGGATGAACCTAAGACAACTACTGTATTTGAATAGCTATTTCGAAGGTCGTTACAAAGCTTTTTTAGTATCTCTGCAGAAGAGACATCAACAATTTCTCCAATGAAGTTTATACCTTTAATTTGTTCTGATTTTCCGATCAACTCTTTTTGAAGATACTTCGATAATTTACCTTCAGTCTGCTCCAATAATTTTTTTACAGCCATATTTTCATCAGTCAATTGTTCGATCGACTTTATGATATCACGTGGGTTTTTCAGGGTATTCTTTATAAGGCTCAACTGTAACCTGTCATCAACATCTTTTTGAGCTGCTGCGAAACTACACAATGCTTCAATCCGCCTAACGCCAGCAGCTACACCTGATTCGGCAACAATGATACAATGACCAATTTCTCCAGTATATCCCACATGAGTTCCTCCACACAGTTCAACAGAATAATTAGGATCTATTGTTACGACTCTTACTGTATCCCCATATTTTTCTCCGAAAAGGGCCATAGCTCCCAGTGCTAGGGCTTCCTCTTTCCCCATTTCTTTGATAACAACAGGTATGTTTTCACGGATTTTTTGGTTCACAATTTTCATCACATCCTCTAACTCTTCATCAGTCATTTTTGCAAAATGTGAAAAATCGAATCTCATTCCTTTTTCATGAACCAAAGAGCCTTTTTGAGCAACATGTGCACCCAGAACCTGTCTAAGTGCGGCATGCAGTAAATGAGTTAATGAATGGTGTGCTGTAATTTCTTTTCTTCTATTGGAATCTACAGTTGCAGTAACTGATGTTAAAATTGAAGCAGGTAATTCATTAACGATGTGAATAATGAGGTCATTCTCCTTTTTGGTATTGATAACTTCAATTTGATGATCCCCCATGGCTATGGTTCCAGTATCCCCTACTTGTCCACCACTTTCTGCGTAGAATGGTGTATTCTCGAGCACCAACTGGTACAAGACTCCAGTTTTGGTGGTAACCTTTCGATACCGGGTTAGCTTTGTATCACATTGAAGTTGGTTATACCCAATAAAGGCTTTAGAAATTTCATCAGATTTAATCAACTCAGTCCAGTCGTCAACTTCCGAAGTTGTGGCAGCACGACTTCTGGTCTTTTGCGCCAACATTTCTTTATCAAAGCCAACTTCATCAACAGTTATACCATGTTCCTGCGAAATCAATCTTGTTAGGTCAATTGGGAAGCCATAGGTATCGTACAATTCAAAAGCTGCAGCACCTTCGATGATGCCTTGAGCCTTTGCATTTTCGATGATATCATCCATTTTTTTCAACCCTTTACCAAGTGTTCTCAAGAAAGTATCTTCTTCTTCCTTGATAACTTTTGCAACAAAACTTTGCTGTGCGATAAGTTCAGGAAAAACATCGCTGAACTGCTTAGACAACCCAGGGATCAATAAATGAAGGAGGGGTTCTTTCACATCCAAATAGGAATAGTAGTACCTTACTGCCCTTCGCAGGATCCTTCTAATTACATATCCAGCACCTGTATTTGAAGGCAATTGTCCGTCTGCAATTGTAAACGCAATGGCCCTTATATGGTCCGCAATAACCCTAAACGCAACATCTTTTTTAGAATCCCCTGCTGTATATTTTTGTCCTGATATTTTTTCAGTTTCCTGAATGGAACCCATAAAAATATCAGTGTCGTAATTGGATGACTTTCCTTGCAACACCCTTACCAAACGTTCCAATCCCATGCCTGTATCTACATGTGTAGAAGCCAAGGGCTGCAGGCTGCCATCTTTTAGGCGGTTGTATTGCATGAACACGTTGTTCCAAATCTCTATAACTTGAGGATGGTCTTTATTGACTAAAAGATTTCCAGGTACAGTGGCGCGTTCTTCATCATTCCTACAATCTACATGAATTTCACTGCAAGGACCGCAAGGCCCTGTATCTCCCATTTCCCAGAAATTGTCTTTCTTGTTACCGAATACAATATGATCAACCGGTAACAATGTTTTCCAAATTTTTAAAGCAACGGAGGAAGCAGGCAGGTTTTCTTTTTCATCACCTTCGAATACGGATGCATAGAGGCGATCTTTAGGAATTCCATAAACTTCTGTAAGCAGTTCCCAGCTCCACGTAATTGCTTCAGCTTTAAAATAATCACCGAAGCTCCAATTTCCGAGCATTTCAAACATGGTATGGTGGTATGTATCTACCCCAACTTCTTCTAAGTCGTTGTGTTTACCACTAACGCGCAAACATTTTTGGGTATCTACAACTCTTTTATAAGTGGCCTGTTTGTTTCCAAGAAAAAAATCCTTGAACTGGTTCATCCCTGCATTGGTGAAAAGCAGTGTAGGGTCATCTTTCAAGACAATAGGTGAAGATGATACAATTTGATGTCCTTTTTCTTCAAAAAAGTGTAAAAACTTATTCCTGATTTCTGTAGCTGTCATTTATTGATGCTTTAAATGTAACTGATGTAGTGTCAATTATTTATCTTTACACCGATTAGTAGGTGCAAAAATACATCATTTGATAGATGTAACGTTCCTTCTACATAACTCGGTTGAAGACTAAGCATGAAGAAAATTAAATATTATTATAATACAAACACGTTGCGCTATGAAAAGCAGGTGATACCTCTTAGGGTAACCCTCTTGCGTATATTGGCGTTTATTTCTGCAGCCTTTGTTACAGGATTGGTTATTGTAGCCATTGCATTCAAGTTTTTAGATTCTCCCAAAGAAAAAATCTTGCGTTTACAACTTGAAAGGACTCAAGAGCAAAATAAAATCTATACCGAACGGGTAACCGAAATTGACGAAAGACTAAAACAGCTTGAGAAGAGGGATAATGATGTTTACCGCTCTATTTTCGAAGCAAGTCCAATTCCTGACAGTGCTAGGGCGAAGCAAATTGAAACAAAAAAGGAACGCCAGATGCTGGCGGGGATGGACACTAAGGAACTTACTGATGGACTTTTTAAAACCTTGAATATGCTTTACAACAGGGTCATGCATCAGGAGGTTTCATATAAGGAAATTGAGGGGATGATTAGGAACAAAGAAAAGCTGTTAGCAAGTACCCCCGCCATTCAACCTATCAGCAACAAAGATTTAAACAGGTTGTCATCCGGTTTTAGTTATAGGATTGATCCGATATATAAGACGGTAAAATTTCATGCGGGGCTAGATTTTTCTGCACCTTCAGGCACGCCTATTTATGCTACGGCTCAAGGTGTGGTGAGAACGGCAGGTAATCTCGGAAATGGGTATGGAAACCATGTGATTATTTACCATGGTTATCAATATACTACGTTGTATGGACACATGTTTAGGATAAAAGTAAAGCCAGGTCAAACTGTAAAACGAGGAGAAGTGATAGGGTATGTAGGAAATACGGGTAAGTCAACCGGACCTCATCTTCATTATGAAGTTATGAAAGGCGGCAAACATTTAGATCCAATCTACTTTTTCTACAACGATTTAACACCTGAACAATATCAACAGATCCTTAAAATTGCATCTTCTAGGAATCAGTCGTTTGACTAACCTACCATTTGATTGACCCTAACAATTTCTGTTCTTTATATGATAAAACAACTCAATTTATTTGGAGAAGAACCTGTTGAAGCACCCAAAAAGGCTCCAGTAAAAGATATTGAGACAACAAAGCCTAAGGTTTATAGGCTGGTACCTCCTGCAAATATCATTGAAGCATCATCCGATAGAGAAATCAAAAAAGATACTGCTAAAGCAGAAAAAGCAAAAAATCATAGCGTATTAAAGCCTGAACTTACAAAAGAAAAGAAAGAAAAGAAACAGAAGATTGAATCTGCTGAAAAATCTTCAGAGATAGAATCTAATATACCAACAACAAATGCAGACAAGCTAAAAGCTATTACACTGGATTTATTTGCAAGCCTAATTCCAGAGCCGCACACTTCTTCACTTCCCGAAACAAAAGAATTTCTACCAGCATTAAAAGAAAAAGAATTTTCAGTTGTTGCTGTGGAATCAGTGCAGATGGAAGAGATGCAGAATGTCAACAAAATACATCCTGAGTCAAAAGAGGAAATTGAAATTGCACAGATTCATGAGTTAGTAGCGGAATCAATTCCTGAAGCTATACAGGTGCCGATAGAATCACTTTTACCCGCAATTGTAAAAGAGAAAACGCAGAAAATTGAATTGGAGGAAATTTCAGAAGATATTCATGAACCTGAACAAGTTATAGAGAAGAGTCAGAAAGGCAGACAGCCTAATAGTCAATTTCAATCGGAGGTTTTACTCATCAATCTCATAGATGATGAAGTTCTTTTCAGCAAACAATACTATGCAATAAGTGAGGTTGCGGCGATGTTCAATGTAAAAGTTTCTTTGCTTCGATTCTGGGAGAATGAATTTGATATTTTAAAACCAAGGAAAAACAGAAAAGGCGACAGGCTGTTTAGGCCTGAAGATGTTAAGAATTTAAAGCTCATCTATTTTCTGTTGAGAGAAAAAAAATACACCATTGAGGGGGCCAAAATATTCATTAAAAAAGGGAAAAATGTCAAAGAAAAGTTTGCAGCCATTGAGAGCCTGAAAAAAATCAAGGTCATGCTGATGGAACTAAAAGCTTCTTTGTCATTCTAAGGATATAATTTCCCAGCAATTATCTTATCTTTTCCTGCCATTCCAATACCTCTATTTTCCATTGATTGTAGAATCATCAAATTTATCTGCTGTTTTAATGCATTAAATTCAGCTATAACCAACATCTCACTAAAATATTCAATGGTTACTACATAAGCATCAGGGCGTATATCAGCCATAAAAACCGAAACACTTTCAATTTTGAATTGTGCTATCTTAAGCTGCAACTCCTCAATCAAAGATTTTAATTCAGTGGACTTTACCTTCAGCTCAATCTGAAGCTGAATTTCATGCCGACGTTTTGTACCTTCTGAAATATTATCAACAATACTGTCAACCATCTGCTTGTTTGGGATGGTAACATATGTTTTCTCAATTGTTCTAATCCTTGTGCTTCGAAGTCCAATTTTTTCAACAGTTCCAACAACTTGATTCACCCTTAAAATATCTCCAACACCAAATGGTTTGTCAAAAAATATGATGAATGATGCGATTAGGTTCTCTAGACTTTCTTTGGCAGCAAGGGCTATGGCGGCACCTGCAAGGCTTAGTCCTGCTAATAACTTGGTTATGTCTTGGTGAAATACATATCTGATAATAACCAATATGCAAATAATTATTACCAGTACTTTGAGAAACTCTCGAAAAAAGATGACGAGTTGGTTGTCAGAAAAATCCTGGGCCTGATTCGCCTTTTTTTCCATTACAATCGCCATATAGTCGATTACACGAAGGATGGTATGGAAGAAAGAGAAGATGACCATTCCAGTGGCAATACCCTCCACGATTTGAGCTGAGCTTATTTTCAGCACAGTGAACTTGAATACATTGGGAAAAGTAAGGCTACTGAAGGCGAGTTCTATTGTTAGAAAAACAATAAAATTTTCTAATGGTGCCAGTACTAAATCAAAAAACTCTTTTTCATTTATATTTCTGCCCAGTTTTCGAAAAATAAAAAATACAAGCCTGGTGATATTCTTACTAGCCCTTTTCTTAAACAAAAAAATCAGCATCAAAATGCCTGTTACAATTAGATAGTCTACTATGGGATTGTTTAAAATTATTTTATTCATAAATTTTAGACCTGATGTTTTTTATTTGCTCCACTGATATGAATGAATGCTGTTCTCAAACAAAGCCATGCAACCTTGGGAGGAATACTGCAAACTTTTTGCATGCGTTAATTCTTCAGGTATTTTCATCTCTTTTATATTTGGTGAGCCGGGTGTATAAATGAGCAGATTACTTCCTTTAGTTCCTAAAAAGGCATTGCCTACAAATTGTACATTTGTCCAACCTATCAAAGCAATTTTGCTTTTTAGTGCTCCATAATAATCAAATATGAACAACCCTTTTGAAGGATCGTATAAATATACAAAACCACTTTGGTCAAATATTGACACAGGTTGGATAACATCCGATAAGGCGAGTCTTAAGTCGGCCGACTCAAAAATCAATTTACCCGTCTCGCTGATTTTTTTCAATTTGCTTTCCTGTTCATCGAATACCCAGATGTTGTTGTCGTAACTCTGTGTTACTGCTTGTACTTGAAACACCTGTAATTTGCTCAAATTTATCTTATTCACCACTTGCATCAATCGGTCGAGTATCAGGATAATTCTAAATTGTTTGGAGAATAGCAGCGTTCTCAATGAATTATTAGACGTTATGTAATCTACTGAACCGAAACTTCTGATGTCATTAAAAACACCCATAGAATCAAGGGTGGCATTGTATTTCTTTAGTTGACCTGCATTAGTAATGGCAAAAAAATTTCCGCTTTCATCTCGCTTAAAATATGAAAATGAGCCATCAATTTTTTTTATCAGCTTGGGTTGAAGATAATCCTGACATACAGCAGCATGTGCAGTAATAAAAAAAATCACCAAAAAAATGATGCTTTTACTCATGATTATGATACTTTAAAGAAAGTTCATTGCCATCGAAAACAGCATAAGAATCGTACTTCAACCAATCTCCTAAATTTATGTAGCGACATTCATTATCCAAGTTAAAATCAATAGGAAGATGCCTATGACCAAATATAAAATAATCATATTTAGCGGTTGTCATTATTTCTTTGCAATAGGTGATTAACCATTCACCATTTTCTCCCATGAATTTTTCATCTTTGGTACCTGTGGCAGAACGGCTTGTTCTGCTAAGATAGCTTGCTAATCCTGTTCCTAAATGAGGAGGAATCAAACCGAATATGAACTTACAAAATGGATTACTAAAAAATTTTTTTATGAATTTATATCCATGATCGCCTGGACCCAAACCATCGCCGTGCCCAATGTAAAAAGATTTGTTGTTAAAGGAAAACACTTTGGGTTTATGATAAACAGGAACGTTCAGTTCCTTTTCAAAATAGCCAGACATCCACATGTCGTGATTGCCTGTAAAAAAGTGAACAGGGATACCGTTGTCAGTTAATTCAGCAATCTTTCCGAGGATGCGAACATAACCTTTGGGCACCACACTTCTGTACTCGAACCAAAAATCAAATAAGTCACCTACAATGAAAATTTCAGCGGCATCTAGTGAGATTTTTTTCAGAAATGATACAATTTTTTTTTCACGTGCTAAGCTTTCCTTGTGATTGGGAGCACCAAGGTGGAAGTCAGACAAAAAATATATTTTTTTCCCAGCTGGAATTTGCATCATCAAATATACTCAGTAAATGTAATTGAATCTTTTAGTAGGTTACTTATCAAGCAAAAAGCAATAAACTTCTTTTGGACCATGAACCCCAACAACCAATGTTTTTTCTATATCAGCTGTTCTGCTGGGACCGGTAGCAAAGGAAATTTGTGAGGGCAGTTTATCTCGGTATTTTTTTTGAAGAAAAACCAATGCATCTTTCACGTCATAAACCAGTTGTGACGTTGTGGCGATGCAAATATGAACTGGGGAATACACGCTGGTTGTTCTTCCAGAAGAGATTGTACTGCTTAGCACGATAGATCCTGTTCTGGCTACTAAGAGTTCACAATTGGTGATAGACGCATCTGAATCTGCTAATGACTTTTCTGAAAATGAAATTAAACCGTTTTCGGAAAGGGTTTCTTTGATATTTTCATCAACGCAGTAAATTTCTTTCCATTTGAGGGTGTTGATCAAGTTATTTAATTGAAAACGAAGGTCTTGTTCATTTCCGCAAAATGAAAAACGGCCTAACAAAGAGGTAAACTTTTCAGCAAAAAGTATAGCAAGGTCTTCCTCAGGTTGTTTAAACGAAAAATCAGCCTTTTCAACAAATTGAAAAGGCTGAGGTGTAGACTGTGTTAGAGCCATTCTGATATTCTTAAGTATGCTTTCTTTGGCCGAAGAGGCATTCATTGCTATTCTGGTTTAGGGTCTTCTGAAGTGCCAGTTTCTGTGTTTACATTTATTTCTGAGGCTGCAAATTCTTTTGGTGAATCAGTTACCACATCTATAGCTTCAACTTCATTACTTGCAAATATTTTCTTTTCTTCGTAAGGTCTTTTGCCGATAAGGTCTTCTACGTCTTGTTGATGTAAAACTTCGCGCTCTAATAGGGCGAGTGCAATTTTTTCTACTTCCTCTTTTCTTTCAATGAGAAGAGCTTTTGTTCTTTGATAAGCTTTGTCCACCAAGTCCCTAACTTCTTGATCTATTATCTTTCCAGTTTCTTCACTGTAGGGTTTGGTGAATGTTGCTTCTTGTTGAGGATCGTAAAAACTCACATTTCCAACTTTCGCGCTCATGCCATAAACGGTAATCATGGCGTAAGAAATCTTTGTTACTTGTTGAAGATCATTTTGAGCACCTGTGGAAATTTTTCCAAAAAAGATATCTTCACTGGCTCTTCCACCAAGTGTCATACACATTTGGTCAGTAAGCTGCTCAACATTGTAT
>CANLED010000068.1 GCA_947489175.1 Chitinophagaceae bacterium
GTTCAGGTGTTAGCCAAAAGAAATTTGGAGACTTACGTGGAGGAGATACAACAGGTTTTCAATTACCTTCAGGCTATAAAGAGCTATCATGGGATGCAAAAGCAAAATGGTTAATCGGGAAAGATTGGAATTTAACCGCTTCTTACCAACAGCTAAATCAATCTGACGTGCCAGTTTATCATAAGTATATCTTAGAAAATTTTGCCATCAACAATTCAGATCCACTTAGAAGAGAGTTTGGTAATGTTAGTTTAAAAAAGAGTTTTACCAATACTTTTCTTAAGGATGTTTCAGCTTACATCGCATATCAAAATATTGCTGAGCACCGCAACTCTCGTAAGAATGGCAGTAACTTACTTAGAATAGAAGATGATAGAGCGGCAACATTTTCTGGTGGTATTGATATCAGGACAAAGCAATCCAATGTTTGGACGGCAAATACTGGTTTTGAGTTTAATGCTGATCGTATATTCAGTAAGCGGATTGATAAAGATATTATAAGCAATGTTGGTGTTTCCAAAAGAGGATTATACCCTGATGGTTCAGTTTATAATAATGCAGCACTTTACTCACTCCATCATTTTCAAATTAAAAGATTTTTGATAGAAGCAGGTGGACGTTATAATTCTTATTCAATCGGTATATCAGATATTACACTTGGTAAAGTCAAGATGAATCCATCTGCATTGGTATTTCAGACAGGCATCAGTTTTAAACTGTCTAATTTGTTTACACTTTATTCAAATATTAGCAGTGGATATAGGGCTCCGAATATAGATGACATGGGTACTTTGGGTATTGTAGATTTTAGGTATGAAATTCCTGCTTATGATTTACAGCCAGAAAAATCTATCAATTACGAAGCGGGTGTAAAATGGTCTTCTAAAAAATCTAGTGGTGTAATTTCTGTTTTTAATACTTCACTGTCAAATTTAATAACTAGGATAAAGACAGGGGCTACTATGACTGGGTATGACATTTACACGAAAATCAATGTTGAGAAAGGATTTATTCAAGGATATGAAATTCAAACTGCTTATAATCCAACAAAGAATTTCAATATCAATGTTTGCTTAACTTCTCTATATGGGCAAAGTGTTACGCGCAATGAGCCTTTGAGAAGAATACCACCATTGAATGGACAACTTGGATTACAATATCAAAAAGGCATTTATCATGTTGGATTTATTGGCGATTTTGCATCAGCTCAACGTCGATTAGCGCAAGGTGATAAAGATGATAATCGCATAAAAAAGGGTGGAACTCCAGGATATAATGTATTCAACTTTTATAGTGGTGTTGATTTGAAATTCATCACGCTGAAAATGTATTTAAATAATATTTTAAATGAAGATTACAGGACCCATGGTTCTGGAATTAACGGAATGGGTAGAAGTTTATCTTTAACGGCAGTATTAAATCTTGGAAGTTAAAGTACTAAACTAAAAGAGTTTATTATTAATTAAGGATAAAATTTACATTCCTAATCTTAAGAGGTGTGTAAGTTTTATCCTTTGATTTTTAAATGTATAAGTATCTAATTCAGTCTCTAATACTTTAGATATTATTTCTTCAGTGCTGTGGTTCAATGTAAATTCTTTTTGTGATTTTTCTGTAATCCACTTATGAAAATGAGTTGGGAAATATTCGTCAAAATTTTGAACTGGATAGGCATTAAATTCTTCTAAAGCCTTGGCATTGCATTGTTGTTCGTACTGACCATTTAATGGGAAAACCATTAATTTTTTTCCAAGGTACAAAGCTTCTGCAGGTGTTTCAAAGCCGGCACCTGTAATAATACCATGACAGTTTATTAAACTGTGATTGAATAAATCTTTGTTTATAGGAAGTAATTTTATATTTTCTATTTGGTACGGGAGTTCTATTTCTTTTGAAAAAATTTCGAATTTGTACCCTTTTATTTTAGATAAATTTTCAATCACTCTTGCATCACTGTAGTGATTTAAATAGACCGTAATATAGCCATTGTCTTGAGGATTTGCCCTTAATATGTTTGACTTAATAATGGGAGTATAAATATCATTATCATAAGATTTGAAATGTAGCCCAATGTTTTTTGTTCCACTGGCATAGTTTCTCAATACTACTTCTCCTGCAATATCTTTTTTAATTGGTCTAGGTACTTTTTTACTCCTAAAACTTGCTTGATGTCCAAAATGTATGGAAGGGATATTTTTTATTTTGCAAGCAAGTGAAGTAATGCTTTCAAAATCATTGATGATCAAATCATATTTTTCAATTGGCAAATGTTTAGCTTCCGTCCAAATTTTCTTTAACTTAATTTCGCTAAATGTTTTCCAAAGGTCAACACTTCCTGATTGATCATAATATAAGCTCAGACCTTTACTCCTATAGCAGATGGGTAAGTCATTTTTTAAAGAATGATTGTTTCCACTAAGGAATACATCTACAGTACCATATTTTTTTAGATAAGGTAAAATTTCGATGGCCCTGCTAATATGCCCATTGCCAGTGGCTTGAACAGCATAAAATATTTTCATCGAAGATTATTGTGCGGGTGTTGCAATTGAGTTCAATAAAAAAGCAACTTCGTCGGTTAATACATTGAGCAGTGGTATTCTTTTCTCTTTCTTATAGGCTAGTGCTTCTTCAACAAATACTTTTTTGTCTTCATGATAATGTATGCTCCATTTACCATTGTTGTATTCAAGTGCTGACAGGTTTTCAATCCAATCTCCGCTGTTCATATAAGTTACAGAACCTTTTTCTGTAGTTACTTCTCTTATTTGAGGTTGATGTATATGTCCACATATTACATTCTTATAACCTTTGTCAATCGCTAATTCAGCAGCTGTTTGTTCAAAATCTCCAATCCAGGATACCGCTTTTTTAACACTGTTTTTAACTTTTTTACTAAGGCTCATTTTCTCTTTACCAAGAGACTTTAGCATCCAATTGATGGCACTATTTAGTAAAATCAGTAAGTCATAACCATGACCACCAAGTTTTGCTATTACTTTAGCACTCCCTTTTGTAGTTGCATCAAATACATCTCCATGAAATACCCATGTTTTGTTTCCATCAAGATCCATCACGAACTTATCAGTAAGTTTTAAGTTTCCCATGTTTAATCCGCTGTATCTCCTAAGGGCTTCATCATGGTTACCTGTTATGTACACAACTTCAGTTCCCTTTGACATTAGGCTGAAAATTTCTTTAATTACTTGCATGTGTGATGCTGGAAAGTAGCGCTTTCTGAACTGCCAGATGTCAATTATATCACCGTTTAAAATCAAGATTTTAGGTTGGATACTTCGTAAATACTGTATTAGTTCATCGGCATGACAACCATAAGTTCCAAGGTGAATATCACTAATTATAATAACATCAGATTTCCTACGGTTCATGGTAAAGTATTCTTAATTAAATTTCGCTAGAATTTATAATTAAAAAGTTATCCGTAAGTTATTAAATGTTGATATTAATATTAAGAAGATGTTAAGTAGTTAGTTCAGCATATAAATGTTGTATTAAACCATCAGCAAGTCCAATTTTTGGAACTAAAATTTCACTTATGTCTGCCCATTTCATTATTTGAATGTAAATAAGCAAGGCAGGTACAATAACATCAGCTCGATCTTCTCTTAAATTATATATTTTTATTCTTTGTTCAAGGGTACAAGCTGAAAATTCACGATAATAATCTTTCAAAAGCTCTGCTGATAAAGGTTTACCTTCCTTTTTTTTGCTCATTGAAAATATCTTATTGATATTTCCACCGGTACCTATGGCTGTAATTTTATTTTGTCCTTTTATTTTATCTCGTATATTATCTTTCAGTTCATTCCATACCGACTCGATTTCTGGATTCTTCAGTAAACGTATGGTACCTAAGTTATATGATTTCTTAAATACAAGTTCTTTGTTTGCGAAATAGGTTAGTTCAGTACTGCCACCACCTACATCAATATACAAGTAATTACTGTTTTCATTTAAGTTTTCTGCAATATGATTCTCGTAAATTAGTGATGCTTCAAAATCGCCTGTTATTACCTTAATCTCAATGCCTGTTTCCAAATAAATATTTCTTACTACTTCTTCTCTATTTTTCGCATCACGCATTGCGCTGGTAGCTACTGCAATTGATTTTTCTACTTTGTAAGCATTCATCAAATGCGCATAAGCTTTCATGGTTTGCAAGATCATCTCTGTTTTTTCCTTAGATATAATTCCTATTTCAAAAACATCAAAACCTAATCTCAACGGAACTCTTATCAAATTCAACTTACTGAATACTGGTTTTTCATTTACTTCATGTGCAACTTCAGTAATAAGTAGTCTGCATGCATTTGTTCCTATATCGATTGCTGCTAATCTCACTTATATGTTATGATTGTTTTTGGATCAGGTAATTATACGTTTCAATTTGCGAACGTATTTTCTTCTTGCCTTGCGAAGATACGTAGACGTTGTTTAATTCTGTATCGAGTATTCTTGCTTTCACATTGTCTTGTAATTGAATTTTGAGGATTTCCATCAATTCAATCTTCAGTTCTTCATCAACAATAGGACAAGCAGCCTCAACCCTGTGGTCTAGATTCCTTACCATCCAGTCAGCACTGGAGATATAAACCAATGCTTTGCCAGCATTATGAAACACCAAAACACGCGCATGTTCAAGGTATTCGTCTACAATGCTTATTGCATTGATGTTATTTTCTGTTTTCTTTAAATGTTTTTTTGTAGAAAATATTCCCCTGATGATTAAATTTACTTCAACACCTATAGAAGCAGCTTGTGCTATTTTGTCAATCAAAGTAAGGTCACTAAAGGAGTTCAACTTTAAGGTTATTGAAGCGGGTTGTCCTTTTTTGGCTTCTTTTATTTCTTTGTCGATTAATTCATTGATTTTTTTGCGCATGCTAACAGGACTAACCAACAATGTTTTGCATTCCATGAGAATATTTTCATGTTGAATAGGATTTTCTAAATAGAAAAATATTCTGTTGATATCAGCCATGATATTTCTATTTGAAGTTAACAAGCAATGGTCGCCATAAAATTTAGCTGTTTTTTCATTTAGGTTTCCTGTACTTACAAATCCATATTGAACTGTTTTATTGCCGCTTCTTTTTTTAATGACACAAACTTTTGCATGCACTTTCATGTTTCTTATACCGAGTAAAACACGTACACCTTCTTCTTCCAATACGCTTTTCCATTCTAAATTTGCTTCTTCATCAAAACGTGCTTTTAGCTCAAGCATCACTTCAACCTTTTTACCATTCCTTGCTGCATTGATAAGTGCGTTGATTACTTTAGATTCTGATGCTAGTCGATAAGCTGTTATTCTGATTGAATTTACATCAGGATCAATGGCTGCTTCTCTCAGTAAATCGATGATTGGGTTAAATGAGTGATACGGGAAGT
This sequence comes from Chitinophagaceae bacterium, assembly GCA_947489175.1. Taxonomy (GTDB): domain Bacteria; phylum Bacteroidota; class Bacteroidia; order Chitinophagales; family Chitinophagaceae; genus Pollutibacter. The sequence goes on from CANLED010000068.1 coordinate 5,413, forward strand.
GCAATAAAATATCTTTCTTATCGATAACGTCTGTAACGCGGATTGCCTTTTTCAACGCAGGGTGAAGAACTGCTGGTAATTTTTTACTTTGAGGTGGAAATACATCAGGGAAATCCATAAAATGTTTAAAATTGTGAATCCTACCGCCTGGTATGATGCTACTTTTGTTGTCTAATTTCAACTTTTTCATCAGATAATTAAGTAGCCCACTGTTCATTTCCTTATCATAAACAAATCTAACTGGTTTACCTTTTCTTCTGCTTTTTAGTCCTTTCTGAATCTTTTCTACAAATGAAGTACTAACATCATTGTCAAGGTCAATTTCAGCATCCTTGGTTACTTTGAATATATGTGATTCAAAATTATCATAACCAAAATAAGAAAAGATATACGGGAGGTTAAATCGAATAATATCTTCTAATAAAATGATATGTGTTTCTTTACCATCTGATGGAAGTTTTACAAACCTTCCGAGAGATTTAGAAGGTATTTCTATGAGGGAATATTTTTCTTTGTATGCTGAGTTTTTTTTCTGCATAACTACCCCTAAATAAATACTTTTTTCTCTTAAGTATGGAAGTTCAGGTAAGCTTTCAATCATCAATGGGATGATGTTTGAGCGGACCTCATTTTCAAAAAATTCGGTAACAAATACTTTTTGTTCTTTGGACAGTTGATTTTCATTCTTGAGTAAGATTTTGTTTTTCTTTAACTCAATCAATAAATTTGCCCAAATTCTTGAGAACTCATTTTGTTGTTTCAAAACAACATGAAGTATTTCATTCAAAACTTCATTCGGACTTTCTTCGAGGTGAATACCAGCTTTTTTTCTTTTAGCATTTATTTCAACCATTCTTTTTAAGGTAGCTACGCGCACCCTAAAAAATTCATCTAAGTTGTTTGAAAAAATACCTAAAAAGCGAATTCTTTCTTTAAGTGGAACTGTAACATCATTGGCTTCTTGAAGTACACGGGCATTAAAACTTAGCCAACTGATGTCACGTTGAACATGGATATTTTTCGCCATAATTACAGTAAAATTGGTAATTGCGTGTAATTTATGAATAGAACTGTTCAATCACACGAACTATGCATGACTTTGTTAAAATTTTATAATTTCTTAATAGACTTCTAGCGGCCTGAGAAGTTTATAAATTCATTTTATATAGAAAATTTAAAGAAAAGTTTTGTGGAATGAAATAAAGTCTATAATTTTGATAGACAAAAGAAAAGCAATTAAGTCACGTGGCCGAGGGGGTAGGCAGAGGTCCAAAAAACCTCTTACGGCGGTTCGATCCCGTCCGTGGCATCATGTTTTGAATAATTAAAACACTTCGTTTCTACGGAGTGTTTTTTGCTTTGTGGAAGTTATTTTAGTGCCAAGAATTCTTTTCTTTTTCCTTCTTCCATTTTTTCAATGCTATACCTGAGCATGGTACGTGGCATATTTTGAATATGTTTTCTGATAAAATTTTCTATGATAGCAGGTTCTTTTTTCCATGCTTCTCTTAACATCCAACCGATGGCTTTGTGCATGAGATCGTGTTGATGTGTTAGCAGCAAGGCTGATAGTTTAAGGATGTCTACAATATCTCCTTTTTTGATGAAATGCATGGTAGAAAGTATTGCAATTCTATTTTTCCAAAGATTTTTTTCAGCTGCAAGCTTGTATAATAAAGACCTGTCTTTGTCTTCAAGCCACTGTCCTAGTATGATGTGCGCAGAACTGTCAACCAAATCCCAGTTGTTGACCCTCTCTATTTTTTCCAAGTATAAATCAACCCACTGTTTTTCTGCATGCTGTTTTCTAGCAGTTAAGAATTTATGGTTCAATAAAAACAATCCAATCAGTCTTTCTTCATGATACTTTGAATCAAGTAGTTGAATGATTAAATGTTCATCTGTAGATGCGTAAAATTGTTTTGCAATAAGTCGTTGGTTTGGTACAGTTACACCTAAAAAAACATCTCCTTCTCCATATTCACCTTTGCCGGTTTTAAAGAATCGAGGAAAGAATGCAGCTTTTTCCGGCAAGGAATGAAAAACAAGTGCTTGGTGAATTTCTTCGTAGGTTGTCATGTTAACTTGCGAGAGTTTTCAATGCAAGAATAAATGAATCTAGTTCTTCAGTTGTTGTGTAAAGGTTTGGTGTAATCCTGCATCCGTGAACATTTGCATAGTCAATGGCTACTGTAAATACTTTGTGTTCTTTCAACAATCTGGTAGCAAGATCTCCAGGCGTAATGCCCTGTATGCCAACATTCGCAATCCCGCACGACCTATTGTTATCGGCAGGTGTGTTTACGATTATTTTTGGTATGTTTCTCACCCTGCTGGTCCAATAGTTTTGCAAGTACCTAAGTCTTTTTTCTTTTCTATCTGTGCCTATCAATTTGTAGTAATCAATTGCATCTTCTATGGATAAGTCTGTATGAACTGGAAGTGTTCCTGTATGGTTCAGCCTGTTTATTTTTGAAAGGTCTTTTTCGCCATCAGCGAGCAATGGCCATATTTTTGCAATCTTTTCTTTTCTCACATAGAGCATTCCCGATCCCAGTGGAACACTCAGCCATTTGTGCAGCGATGCTCCATAGTAATCACAATTAAGGTCGCTAATTTTATATTGTATATGAGCAAAGGCATGCGCTCCGTCAACCAAAACTTCAACTCCTTTTGAATGAGCCATGTCACAGATTTTCCTAACAGGCAGTATTTGTCCTGTGATGTTAATCATGTGGCATACCATCAACAATTTGGTTTTTGGTGTGATGGCATTTTCATAGAGCTTTACAATTTCTTCATCAGAACTTGGATGATTTGGTACAGAGATAATTTTATTTACAACCCCGTATCTTTTAGAAACTTGCGTGAACATGTCAAGCATGGCGCCATAATCCTGTTCAGCCATAACCGCCTCATCACCCGCCTTCCAATCTTGTCCACCAATGATCATGTCAAGCGATTCGGTGGTGTTGCGTGTGATGATCATTTCCTCTGGCATGCATCCTGCTAGCTCTGCAAGTTTGCCAGCAATCCTGTTTTTGTTGTCGAACTGCACGGTACGCATGTAATAGGCGCCTTGCAGATTTACTTCTCGAATATGTCCAATGTATTTTTCTAGAATGGGTTGAGGTACAAAATTGTAATAACCGTTTTCAAGATTGATGTAATCGGTTTTGAGGATGTATTGTTTCCGTATTTTTTTCCAAAATGCATCATCAGAGGCAAGCAAATCAGCAGGGATGTCTGCACTTTTTTTGAAATATTCTTTTAGAGAATCCATTCCCAAAGGGGTACCTAATCCTGCAATAGCTATGTTCTTGATGAAGGATCTTTTGTTCATACCATATTTATTATGTCATAAATATAGTATGATGGAAT
>CANLED010000069.1 GCA_947489175.1 Chitinophagaceae bacterium
CGTGAAAATTCATAGAAAATTGCACAGATTTTTAAAAAAAGGTTTAAATTAGCCTGAATGTGAGACTTGTGTCGTTTATGTCATATATGTGTTTATGTTTTTGAAGAAAATGGACTCTATTTGTGTGAATACATGCCTATGTAGAGATAATTAAGCGAATTCTACTCTGGCTGGCAAAGGGCCCATTTTATGTTATACTACTTATCAATTATTACATTAATTCTTACCGCATCAGCAGTATACCATAACTATTATATAAATAAGAATACCCTGTTCTTGGGTGGCTATCTTTTCAGCCTTTCGCTATACACACTCGTACATTATATAGTGTTCGAAAGCGATTCCATATTAGCTAGTGCCATACTTTATAAACATTTCTCCCCTATTTTCTATTTGCCGGGAGCCATGATTTACTTATATATAAGAGGGATTCTAAACAACAAACAGTCTTTTTCTAAAAAAGACTTGTTGCACTTTATACCTTTTATAATCGGAACCATAAATATTCTCCCCTACTTTTTTACCCCTTTTTCGCTTAAGCTGGAGCTTGCTGAGGACATATATGCCATGTCAAACTTCTCAAAACTTTATGATCAATACCTGTTTTATCCTTTTTACTTAAGTGCATTTATCCGAAGCGGCTTATTGATTTCATATGTAGGAGCTTGCTTCTATCAATTATGGAAGCATAAAATACATTTCAGTGAATCTTTATATAGCGGTAAACATAATCTTTACCGGTGGTTAATCTTTATTACAACCAGTGCTTTTGTTATGGCAATTTGCCTAATCGCTATTTCCTTTATTTTTTATACACAAAAAGATGTTGTGCGCACAGAGGTGAATACACATTTTTTTGTAATTCTTGCAGGCGCCAGTTTTGTTTTTATTCCCCTTGGCATGATTTTCTTCCCAACTTGGGTTTATGGTGAAAAAGCAGTTGTTTCAACTGCACAACCGAAACCTATACCCACTCTAAACAAAGTAGATATTGACCTAAAAAAAGAGGAATTAGATAAATTGGCTAGGCAAATTATAGCATGCTTTGAAATTCAGAAACCATATTTACACAAAGATTTTAGCCTGGATCAACTATCTGAACTGTTAGATATACCTAAATATCAGATTTACAACGCGCTAAATTCTTCTTTATGTAAAAAGTTTACTCAACTTCGCGCAACATACCGGGTTGAGCATGCTAAACGTTTACTATCTGCAGTAAATTTGGAAAATATCTCCTTAGAAGAAATTTGGACAAAATCTGGCTTTTCATCAAAATCTAATTTTTTTACAACCTTCAAAGAAGAAACTGGGGTTACACCCACCGAATACACCGAGCAAATTAAAACTTCATTCAAAAAACAATGATTTTATATTTCTCTTTACTCACGATCGCCTTGTGTCTGGCTTTGCTGATTTTCAATTCTCATATAAATAGGTCTATCTATTTTTTAATCGTTTATCTCACGACCTTGTCATTGTATGGCATATTGCATCATCTAATTTTTTTTAGCAACTCAGAATTTAAGCTGGCTATTATAAATATTCATCTTATACCAGTTTATTATCTGACAGGTCCTATGTTGTTTTTTTATATACGCAGCACATTAAAAGACTCCTATAAAATTACATTCAAGGATTATATTCACTTCCTCCCATTTGCTATTGGCCTTGTAGCAATTTTACCTTACATCCCTATGGATTTTTCTTATAAAATTAAAGTTGCTCAACTTTTTATTGACAATCCAGAAAGTATCAAATCCATAAAATCAAACATTCTTTACCCCAATTATATAAATGTAATCTTCAGGCCGATATTATTACTCGCATATAGCAGTGGATGCATCTATCTGATTTGGAAATACTCAATCAAAAAACGAAACACATCCCCTCTGTATCAAAAAAGATGGATCATTAAATGGCTCACTACAATTAGCTTCACTTCCGTATTAATCGGATTAAGCTATTTATTGATGACATATTCCTTTTTTACCACTGATAATATAAAAAGAGATGCATTTAATCAATTACCCATAAGTATTTTTTCAGGTATTATTTATACCTCTATTCCAGTTGCCATCATTTTCTTTCCTAGAATTTTATATGGAATACCAAGAGCTGATCATAAACATATCATAAATGCAAAAGAGAGAAATAAAATGATTGAAATCCGGGATGAAGATCCTTTGGGGGAAACTGCGGTAAAAATTTTAGAGTACCTCGACAAAGATAAACCTTATCTAAATACCAAATTTACCATACAGCATATCGCTTCTTACTTAGACATTCCAAAACATCACGTGTATTATTGTCTTAATAATATCATTAAGGAAGGATTCATAGACATGAGAAACAGATATAGGATAGAGCACGCCAAAAATCTATTGCTGTCTGATAAGTTCAGCCAAATGACGATTGAAGGTATTGGACTCGAATCTGGCTATTCATCGAAATCACATTTTTTTGCCGTGTTTAAAGAAAAAACGGGAGTATCTCCTATTGAATACATTGAAGAGCAAAGATCCTCAAACTAAGTTCCGTCTTCTGCCGTAAATTTTATAAATAATACAACCACTCATCAAGTCCATGCTAAAGATCTATAAAATTTTCTTCCTGGTTCTTATTACCATTCCATTCACTGGTTCTGCACAATACCTGCTTCGCTTCAAGATTACTGATTCCAAAGACAGTGTTGTCTTTGTAAAGGGAACCATGTTCGAGGAAAAGAACTTCATCCCGAAAGATATGGTCAGGGTCATCAAGGGAGTCAGACAATCCTCCTACAACAAATCCATCATTGGCGGTATATACTATTTGGAATTCCCATCTTCGAAAGAAAAGGTCTACTTTACCCTACAGAACAAGGACACGATAACTTTCACCTTCAACGGTGCGAATCCACTCAGCACAATGGTGATGAGCAAGCGATCCGCTCCGGTATTCCTTGAATACCAGCGCCTTGAAAAACAATTTTCGGTGGTGGACTCCCTCTATGAAGAAGAGATTAAACGTGGGAGAAAATTCAACCTCACCCAAAAAGATGCTTTCTTCAAGAATAAAAAAGATACACTGCTGGCCTTCCGAAAAACTGTACTGAACAAGATTAAAACAGATGAGATTCTATCGCTGCATTTTAAAACACTGAACCTGCTAGATGAATACCTCCCAAAAAGAAGCGAGCCCGCTCAAAGAGAAGCGTTCATCAACAAGTTCAATCTCAATGAACCACGACTCCTGTTCACCAGCAATTTTCGGGAGATACTTTTTGAATACCTTTCTGCCTATCCCCTGATCGCCGACTCGCTGAACAAAGGAGTGGATGCGGTCATGTCTAAACTTTACTGCAACAATAAATCCCTTCCCTTTGTATTTGACTATTTCGTGCGCATCATGAAGAACCGCAACGTGCAGAACAATACCGAAGGCCTTGTGGCCATGATTGATAAACACATAAAGAAGGGAAAATGTACCTATCCCAACGAGGTACAAAAGCAGGAATACCTCAAGATCTATGAATCCAACAAAAAATTCAGCGGCGACACGCTTTCTAAAAACATCATCCTTAAAGACACCCTCAACATAGAGCAGGACCTACATGCGTTTGCAAGAGGATATGATTACACTGTCATCCTCTTCTATGCCCCCACTTGCGAACACTGCAAAGTGGAGATCCCGCAAATGGACAGCACCATTAACCTGCTGGAAAAAAGATACAATATCCGTATCGGCCGCTACGCGATCTGCAACGAGACCGGGATCCCGGCATCTACGTGGAAACAGTTCATCACAGAGCACAAATTAACGAACCGTTATGTGCATGTTCAGATCACCGAAGGCCATCCCGCCCGCCTCGACTACAATGCTTATGCCAATCCCACATCCTTCCTGATCGGAAAGAGCGGGAAAATGCTCGCCAGAAAGATCGGTCCGGTAAGTTTAAGAAATATTATAAATGATGAAAAAAGAAAGAAATAGATTTGTGCCCATGGCCTGTCAAAGGAAAAGAACAATCTCTTTCCCTTGTAGACAAACGCATGTAAAAAATCTCTAAAGGACTGTTTTTAAGTTTGATAGAGGTTTTTTATTTATCATTTCTGTTTTACCAACCGATCAATGTGGATGATCTGCCCCTTTGAATTGTAGCCCTAGAGTAAAAAATCATTTTTTTATCTGCAGCTCTGAAAAATAACGCTTTAAGCTAACCCTCCTTGTCAAAAAAGTCCCTCAACAAATAATTCCCTTTCCATTGGTTGACATATCTTTCAGCCCTAGGAAACATGGCCTGATTGTCAACCCCATCACAATACATCAAAAATTGTTCCCATTCCTCATCTGAGAACGTTAGATTGAATTCATTTGCATACATCTCTCTGGAGAAATTCACCAACAAATGTTGGTTTCTCCTGAAACGTAAATAGTACATTATCTCCCAAGTTTCCCATTGATCAATCGGCTTGTTATTGTTCATAATCCACTCAATACTTATTGAAACAAATGTATGTTGCGACAGCAACAGGGAGAATGTCATTCATGACATATCTTTTATTGGATTAATTAATCAATATTGCTAAATCCAATCTAAACAAGGATAATGATTAAGAGCGAATAAAAAGCCGTTTTAAACATGTCCTGGAAAAACCAAATGCCCACTTTCGTGGGCATTTAATTTTTAAACCTATTCCGAAGCCTTTCTGATAAAAATCACAGGCCGATTTGCTACTAACTAAACACAAATTACCTTTTTATGTAGTTCATAAAGCGGTGAACGAATCATGCCAGCAATTGCTGGATTTTCAAAATAATCACCAAAACAATAAATAGAATCACCCCTAATTTAACAATGACATTTGAATACCTTAACTGACTCTTTTTTTTACCCTGCTGATTGCCAATAACTTCCATTGCATGAAAATAGAAAAGGTCGGGTGCAATGAAAATGTCTTATTTGACATACAAGAAGGGCTAGGAGAACAATTAACCTAACAAATTAAACTCAACCCCATCTAAGCAGTTGATAATTTCAGAAAAACTGATGTTCAAGGCCTTAGTAATCAAAAAAAGTTGAAAAACGGAGGTGTTTACTCGCCCACGCTCAATTCTGCTGAGCTGTGAATATTCAACACCAACTTCAAAAGAAAGTTGTTCAATGGTCAACCCCTTGGATTGGCGAATGCTTCGAATTTTACTGCCGACAATGCTGGCAACTTCATTTTTCTTGGTTTCAAACATTGGATTTTCATTGAATTGTGCAAAATGGAGATTGTACAAATCAATCAATTTTGCGTATTTATACCTAATAAATCTAGTTAAGAATACTTAATATTTGATAATATTGAACAAGATTTGGCCTAAACTCAGCTGATTTTCTTGCTGAAATAGTTTGATGGAGTCATTCCGGATTTCTTTTTAACAGCTTCAATAAAAGTATTTCTCGAGTTGAAGCCGGCAGATTTGGCAAGAGCTTCAAGTGTAAAGTTTTGACTATCGGGTGATTCGTTTAGAAGATCAGTAATATAATCTACCCTATACTCATTAATCAACTCATTGAAGTTTTTGCCGTATTCCTGGTTTATAAATGACGAAATTAGATAGATTGGAGTTTTCAACTCCTGGGATAAATCCTTGATTTTATACCCTGTAGCCAGGAAAGGCTTATTGTTTTTGAAATGGTTTTTTATACTGGTGCTCATTCCCATCCTCATTTCCTCTGTAAAAAAAGATGCTTTAGAGGGATTGGACAATGTAATAGGCAGTGATTGATCTTTGATGGCTTCTTTAGTTAATAAAGATGATTTTTCAACCCAACCCTGAAGCCCATACAAAATCCTGGGTTTGAAAAAAAGATAAATACAAATGATAATGTTGAGTCCAGCTAAGGTAAAGCTGATGCCAAAAGAGAATGCTAGTTTATTGGATATCGCCAAGAAATGCCAAAGAATCAACAGTAGAAATGAAAAAGTGATGCAGGTCAATAAAAAATAAAGCCATTTGTAAATTTCGTGATGTTGATTTCCATCAGTCTCCCCTTTGAAAATTAACTTTCGTTTGTGTTGGTATACTTGAAAAAAAGCAAAAAGAGTGAAAAAGACGGTTGTTACAGTTCTGATGAGTATTCCCAAACCTTGAGGGAAAATTCCATCGATTTCAACCAAGGCCAACTTCTTGTCGGCAAGTATTTGCAATATGATTGCCCTTTTTTGATCGCCAGGAAGCATATAAAGTGGCAAAAAATTGATTGAGATCAAAACTGCAGGGATAACCAGTAAGAAATCGTTGGGCCGAAACCTAAACTCCTGGTAAAGAACAGATCGAACATACAAATACAGCAAAGCGGGCATCAAACCTGAAAAAGGTGCTGCCAAACGCCATACATGAGGAAATTTTAAATAAAATTGAGTAACCGCCAACCCATAACTCAATGAAAAAAGAGATAGGCAAAAGATTACACCTGCGAGCAGTTGCTTGGAAATTGAATTTTCCCTGTTTACCACAAATAATAGAACTGAGACAAAAAAGCCAAAGGCCGCACAAATGACCCCAATTAAGTAATTAAACTCCAGTAAATAACTCATTATCAAATGTTTAAAAGGTATGGATACAAATAAACATGAGCTACTTATTGATAATGCTAGGTTCTTTTATAACGATAAAACAAGGTAATTCCTGGTATTGATCGCGCATGACTGGATTTTTCTACTTACAGAATAATTGGACTACTACAAAAATGCAGGAATTTTATCGAATAATGAAAGAAACCATTACCCCAACCTCAACCTCCTGTAAAAATCCTCCTGGTTGAGTTCCCTGATTTCCCCGGGTTGCATGTCTTCCAGTTCAATGTCTTCAATGGACAGACGAATCAACCGTTTACAGGGATGCCCCACTGCCTGGACCATCTTCCTGACCTGGTGGTATTTGCCTTCCGTGAGGCTGATCGTCAGCCAACTGCGCGGAACCCTTTCATGCAATTCATTTCCATTGGAAAACAATCCGGCTGGCTCATCAACATGTTCCACTTCGCAGGGTTTGGTCACATATGAGGTTTCTGCAGCAACAGGAATCGGCACGCCGTTCCTCAACCGTTCAACAACTGCTTCATCCACCACCCCCCTTACCTGGATAAGGTATTTCCTGAAATGCGGCACCTTGCTTTGGAAAAGCAATCGGGTAATCCTCCTGTCTGTTGTCAACAGCAACAGTCCTTCTGAATCCTTGTCCAAGCGCCCAATGGCATGCGTACCCTCCGGGAAATCAAATTGGAGATGGCACAAAAGCCTGACTTTGTGGGAACTCACAAACTGTGAGACCATGTTATAGGGCTTGTTCAACACAAAATAGCGGTATTGCTCCTCGGATAACGGCATGCGTAAAGCTATTAAATTATCATCCCAGTTTACACAATTGATTAAACACTAATACAACGATAAACAAATCCTGCAGTTCATTCAATCAGTATAGAACTGAGGAACACAAAATTGTCCATAATTCTGGCCTGCCTATTAAAATTAAAGGCCCAACAGTGGCAGATAACTGAAATATAAATGATAATTTCAAAGTATGTCTAACATTGAGCACAGGATTAAATCAATATCCATATTGATTCATCCCCAAAGATTAAAACAAAGTTTAAAAAATATTGATATGGTATCCTCGACCAAACAAATAATTTCGTTTTCAATTTTCATTTTCATATTGCTGGCTTCATGCAAGAACAAAAGCATGTACAAACCAGCAGCAGCCATTTTTACGCTTGAGGAAAAACAATTGCCTGACTATGAAAAAGAGATTGACCACAAGGGATTGATGACTGATATTCAAAATCACCCAGAAGCGTCATTCAGAAAAGGCAAAGACATTTACAACCAGACCTGTATTACCTGCCACGGAACTCCGAGCCAGGAGGGATCAATTCCTACTGCATTCAAATTTTGGAAGGATAAATTCAAAGTTGGAAAAGATCCTTATTCAATGTACCAAACACTGACCAGGGGATATGCTGGGATGCCCGCCCAAACGAATTTAACGCCAGTAGAGAAATATGATGTGATCAATTATGTCAGGGAAGAGTTTATCCTAAAACAAAACAATACAGCGTATTTTAAGGTTGACTCAAATTATTTATCAAGTATTCCTACGGGTAAAACCAAGGGGCCCTTACCCAATAAAAGGAAACCCTGGGCGGAGATGGACTATGGGAATTATTTCATCAATACCTATGAACTGGCTGATACAAATGCCAAACCCCGGGAAACATCAAGAGGACAAGCGCCATTGAAAGATGAAAACTATTCAGATGCCAACTTTGCCTACAAGGGAATCGCCGTAAGACTGGATGAAGGCACGGGTGGCGTAGCAGCGGGAAATGCCTGGATGATTTTTGACCATGACCTGATGAGAATTGCAGGAGGATGGACAGGCAAGGGCTTTATAGATTGGGACGGAATACTTTTAAACGGGAAGCACAACATCTCGCCAAGGATTATGGGGAATCTGCATTTTTCAAACCCCGTTGAACCAGGATGGGCAAATCCTGCAGATGGATCCTTTGCCGACAACCGATTTACTGCAGTAGACAAAAGAAAATTCGGTCCATTGCCGCGTTCATGGACACAATACAAGGGTCTCTATCATTACAAGGACAAGGTGGTCATTTCCTATGCTGTTGGTAATGCAATGGTATTGGAAAAATTAGGTCTTGAAGGAACCGCAGACAAGCCCATATTTACAAGAACACTCAACATCGCTCCTTCTACAACGAAGCTAAAAATGAGAATCGCAAAAACCAATGCCCT
>CANLED010000070.1 GCA_947489175.1 Chitinophagaceae bacterium
CGTTCACTATTCACATTATGGTCGTCTATGTACTATCGAAACTCCTGAAGGTCCTAACATTGGTTTGATTTCTACTCTTTGTGTTCACGCAAAGATCAATGACATGGGATTCATTGAAACACCTTATCGTAAAGTAAATAACGGTAAAGTAGAAGTTAAAAAGTTGACTTATCTGAGTGCAGAGGAAGAAGATTCAGCTAAGATCGCACAGGCAAACGTTCCACTTACTGATAAGCATGAGTTTGCTGAAGATAAAATAAAGGCAAGACAAACGGGTGATTTCCCTATTCTTGATCCACATGAAGTGGAATACATGGACGTAGCTCCAAATCAGATCGTTGGTTTGAGTGCATCTCTTATTCCTTTCCTTGAACATGATGATGCCAACCGTGCTTTGATGGGATCAAACATGCAACGTCAGGCTGTACCATTGATCAAACCACAGGCTCCTATTGTAGGAACTGGACTTGAAGCTAAGGCTGCCCGTGATGCTAGGATTCAGTTACATTCAGAAGGAGAGGGTGTCGTAGAGTTTGTGGATGCTAATGAAATTCATGTACGTTACGAGCGTGACGAAGCCATGAAATTGGTGAGTTTTGAAGATGATCTTAAGGTGTATAAACTTACTAAGTTTATCAAAACAAACCAAGAGACTTCTATTACGCTTAGACCAGCTGTAGCAAAAGGCGAGCGTGTAAAAAATGGCGACTTTCTTACAGAAGGTTACGCAGTTAAAAATGGTGAACTTGCATTAGGAAGAAATCTGAAAGTGGTGTTCATGCCATGGAAAGGTTACAACTTTGAGGATGCCATCGTAATCAACGAAAAAGTAGTTAGCGAAGATCTTTTCACTTCAATACATATTTCTGAATTTGAATTAGAAGTTCGTGATACAAAATTAGGAGAGGAAGAATTGACTCCAGATATACCTAACGTATCGGAAGAAGCAACCAAAGACCTTGATCAGTACGGTATAATACGCATTGGTGCTCAGGTGAAGGAAGGAGATATATTAATTGGAAAAATTACTCCAAAGGGAGAAAGCGATCCAACCCCTGAAGAGAAACTACTTCGAGCAATATTTGGTGATAAGGCGGGAGATGCGAAAGATGCATCCTTAAAAGCACCAAGTGGAACCGAAGGTGTTGTAATTGGCAAGAAACTTTTCCAACGTGCTAAGAAAGATAAAAATTCAAAGACCAAAGAAAAGACTGCAATTGAAAAATTGGAATCTATTCACGTTCAGAATGGCAAAGATCTTTTGGAATTGCTTGTTGGCAAATTGCAAACATTGCTGAAGGACAAATCTTCTTCTGGTGTTTCAAACAACTTTGGTGAAGTGGTTATAGGAAAAGGTGCAAAGTTCAATGCCAAGGCATTAACAAGCATTGATTATCAAAATATCAATCCATTGGCTTGGACTGGAGATGCTGAGATCGATCATTCTATCAATACTTTATTGCATAACTACAACATCAAGTATAATGAAGAACTTGGACGATACAAGCGTGAGAAATTCAACATCAGCATTGGTGATGAATTGCCTGCAGGTGTATTAAAACTTGCCAAAGTTTACCTCGCTGTTAAACGTAAGTTGAAAGTGGGTGATAAAATGGCAGGTCGCCACGGAAACAAAGGTATCGTTGCCAAAATTGTACGTGCGGAAGATATGCCATTCCTAGAAGATGGAACTCCAGTTGACATTGTATTAAATCCATTGGGTGTACCTTCTCGTATGAACCTTGGACAGATATATGAAACAATTCTTGGATGGGCAGGCGAGAAGCTTGGATTAAGATTTTCTACACCAATATTTGACGGTGCTACAGTAGATGAGATCACAGGTCTTATCGAACAGGCAGGACTACCAAGCTATGGCCATACTTACTTGTATGATGGTGAAACAGGCGAGCGCTTCCACCAGAAAGCAACTGTTGGTATCATCTATATGCTGAAGCTACACCACATGGTAGATGATAAAATGCATGCTCGTTCAATCGGACCATACAGTCTTATCACGCAGCAGCCTTTGGGTGGTAAAGCACAATTTGGTGGACAGCGTTTTGGTGAGATGGAAGTATGGGCTCTTGAAGCATATGGAGCATCTAACATCCTCCAAGAATTGCTGACATTAAAGTCTGATGACATCATCGGACGGGCTAAGACTTATGAGGCCATCGTTAAAGGTGATAATGTTCCTAAAGCTGGCATCCCTGAATCTTTCAATGTACTTGTACATGAACTTCGTGGATTAGGTCTAGAACTTAAGTTTGAAAATTGATAAGGCCGTAACCAAACTATACAAAAAAAGCTATCCGAAAGGATGGCTTTTTTTTGTTATATAAGTTGAATCAGCAAATATTTGGATTGTCTCTTAGCAATATCAATGCTGTCAATACAATCTCTAGCTATTCAAAAAATCAATAAGTTGATTTAAAAAAATCCCATGCATAATGGTGAACATCGATGTCGTTTGGATAGTTGTGTTTCCCTCCTAGAACTTTTAGAAGAATCACACTTTTATTATTTCCAATGAATGAATATTTTTCTATTGTTTTACCATCTGATGGATCAGCATCCGGCAACAAAGTCTTAATTGGTGTTCCTGAATATCCAGCTAATTCTGCCCAATACTTAAATGTTCTATCCGTAGAACGTACATTCCCGAAATTGCCACTTCCTAAAATAACCTCACCACCTTCGTAAGGATTTGTTTTATCCTCTGTACCATTAACTATCAGCACATTCATAGGTTTTAGCATTTGTGGGCAATCTAAGTTGTTTGTATCTGGCAGGTTAGCAACAATTGCAGTAATTGCTTTGAATGATTTCGGCATAGTGAGTGCCAGCTTATAGGCCATGTGCCCACCACCTGAAGTACCCACTGCAAAAACTTTCGCATCGTCAATTTTAAAATATTTTTTAAAATATTTTATCATTTGTTCAAAAAAAGCTTCCTCATTGATGTTTTCAAGATTAGCAGATGATGGTGCTATCTTCCTGCACTCATTCCAATAATTTTTATAACCAGTTGGAAAAACAGCAATAAATTTTTCGTCTGATGAAATTTCATTCAATTTAGAAGATCTCTCCATCATTTGTTTTCCGTTACCTCCAGAACCATGTAGTACGAAAACAAGGCTGTAATTTTTTATTTGTTGAGCGGGTTTAATAAAATGGAAGACTCTGTAATGGCCATCTATTTTTATCGAGTCAGTGAAGATTTCTGCATGCAATGAAGAACACAACAAAAGAAAAATGAACGGGTAAATTATTTTTAACATCAATAAAGGTTTATATTTTTAAAACTTTGCTATATCAAGGTTAAAGTTATAAAATACAAGTTAATTTTTAAGTTCTTTGATTGTACCTTTATGTAATCGTCGTGGTATGGATAAAGAATTTCAGAAATTACTTAGCAAGTTTGTAAAGAGTGCATTAAAAGAAGATGTTGGCAATGGTGACGTAACATCACTTTCAACCATTAAAAAGACACAACAATCTAAAGCAACTTTCTTGGTAAAAGAACCATGCGTAATAGCAGGTATAGAACTCGCTGCATTCATTTGTTATGAAGTTGATCCAAATTTACAGTGCACTTGGTATATTAATGACGGAGATACCATAGAAGCCAAAATGGAAATTGGCACGATTACGGGTAGTACACACAAGATTCTTATAGCTGAACGTCTCGTATTAAATTGTATGCAACGAATGAGCGGGATAGCGTCCGAAACGGCTCATTTGGTAAGGATGATAGCTCCATACGGAACAAAATTGTTGGATACAAGAAAAACAACCCCCAATAATAGAATTCTTGAAAAATGGGCAGTACGAATTGGCGGAGGACTTAACCACCGGATGGGTTTGTACGATCAAATACTAATCAAAGATAACCACATCGCAGCCTCAGGTGGAATTACTAACGCATTGAACAGTTGTCATGATTATTTGTTAAAAAAGAAATTGGATATACCTGTAATCATCGAAGTTAAAGATCAAGAGGAATTTGAGCTTGTTGTTGACAATAGTTTTGTGACCAGGGTTTTATTGGATAATTTTTCTCCAGAGAAAATAAAGTCAATCGTTGAGGTCAACAAAGGAAGAAAACTACTAGAAGTTTCAGGTGGTATCTGTGAAAAAAACATCATAAAATTTGCTGAAACCGGCGTTGATTATGTTTCAGTTGGCTACATAACACATCATATTGAGTCTATTGATATTTCACTTAAAATAAAATAAAACATTGTTTACAGAAGAAATAACCAAAGTAGGATACATTAGTCGGTCTGTACCCACTGATAAAGATTTAAAAACGTTGATTCTTGAATTGAAAAAGGAAAAAAACGCCGTAATTCTAGCCCATTATTATGTGAATCCAGACATTCAAGCCCTTGCAGACGTGGTAGGTGACAGCCTTGCATTGGCACATGCAGCAAAGAAAACAAATGCTGATATCATCTTATTTTGTGGTGTTCATTTTATGGCGGAGACGGCCAAGATTCTTAATCCCAATAAGAAAGTGTTATTACCAGACTTAAATGCGGGCTGTTCATTGGCAGATTCAACTCCTGCGGAAGATTTTGAGGCATTCAAAGCAGCACATCCTGGAGCGGTTGTTGTTAGTTATATCAATTGTTCAGCCGAGGTGAAAGCAATGAGTGATATCATCTGTACCTCATCTAACGCTGTTGATATTGTGAATTCAATTCCATTGGATAAGAAAATCATTTTTGCACCGGATAAAAATTTGGGAACCTATGTTTCAAAAGTAACCGGTAGAGACATGATTTTGTGGGAAGGGGCATGTGTTGTTCATGTTAACATATCCCTTGATAAACTTAAGGCACTTCAGTTGAAGTATCCAGATGCCGAATTAATCGCACATCCAGAATGTGAAACAGAAATTTTAGAGCTAGCAAGTTTTATTGGTTCAACGAAAGCATTGATTGATTATGCACAAGAGTCAACTAACGAGGTATTCATTGTGGCAACAGAAGCTGGGATTTTATATAAAATGCGCGAGTTGATGCCCAATAAATTGATAATCCCTGCACCTGCACTCGAAACAAATTCATGTGCTTGTTCAGAATGTCCATACATGAAAATGAACACCCTTGAAAAGGTATACAATGCATTATATTATGAATTGCCAGAAATTCAACTTGATAAGGCAATCATAAAAAAAGCAGCAATTGCATTGGAAAATATGATAGCAGTTAAATAATGGAGAAAATGATACATGTAGATGTGGCTATTATGGGGTCAGGTATAGCTGGACTTTCTTTGGTAAATTATCTTAAAGAGTTAACAATCCAACAAGGGAAAGATATTTCTTTAGCTATAATTGCCAAAGGTAATTTTGATCAAACCAATACCAATTGGGCCCAAGGTGGGATTGCTGCTGTATCTTCTGAAATTGACAGTTTTGAATCGCACATAGAAGATACAATGGTGGCAGGGGTTTTTTTGAACAACAAAGAGGTTGTTGAAAAAGTTGTAACAGCTGCTCCTGAAATTATAAAAGATTTGATAAGGTGGGGAATGGATTTTGACAAAACTGAAGAAGGTAATTTCGACTTAGTTAAAGAGGGTGGACATCGTTACAGCAGGATTTGGCACCATAAAGATGCCACCGGTGCAGCCATTCAATCAACATTGTCGAACAGTTCTAGGCATCTTTCTGCCGTTTCGTATTATGAATACTATGCAGTAGTTCAAGTTGAGCGGGATAAATCTGGCATATTTTATTTGAGGTTGCAACATACCGAAACCAATGAATTGCAAACAATCTCCGCTACCAATCTTGTTCTAGCCGGTGGTGGAATAGGGGCATTGTATGCGAAGACTACCAATCAACCCATTTGTACAGGCGATGCTATTTATTTTGCAAAAGAGCTCGGTGCAAAGATTAAAGATTTGTGTTTTGTTCAATTTCACCCTACAGGATTGTATGGAGAAGAACAAACAACTTATTTAATAACTGAAGCAATTCGAGGAGCTGGGGGTGTTTTGAGGGATAAAGAAGGCAATGCATTCATGGTTAAGTATGATGAAAGAGCTGATTTAGCCCCTCGTGATATTGTAGCCCGTGCAATCTTTTCTGAAATGAAAAAAGCTGGTACAAAGTATATTTATTTAGACGCAACCGCCTTGGGTGAAGAGAAAATCAAAACACATTTTCCATCAATTCATGCATATTGTTTGCAAAATAGGGGGATTGATATTGCCAAAGATTGGATTCCTGTTGTACCAACTCAGCATTATTTATGTGGCGGAATTGAAGTAAATTCATTTGGTGAATCATCTATAGAAAATCTATATGCCATTGGCGAATGTGCCAACACAGGTTTGCATGGAGCTAACCGATTGGCTTCAAATTCTTTATTAGAAGCTGTTTATTTTGCAAAGAAAGCGGCCAATAAAATAGTGAATTTAGCAATTGAAAACCCAAGCCCATTTCTTGTTGAGCACGATTTTAAGGCGACAATCATTAAACAGTTATCACGCCATGCATTACAACAAAAATTATCAGATCATGCGGGCATCATAAAGAATACCCAAGGGTTGAAAGACACGATAAATTGGATTAACGAAACATTATTCCAAAGCACCTTATTAAGTACATATTCTTTAGCTGATATAGAGACAAATCACATGTATGAGATAAGTTTGATTTTATTGAAAGATGCTTTGTTGCAGAAAAAAAACATTGGCGTTCATTATAATGAAGAGTTATAAAAATGCTCAATCCTAAAAAAGAAAAGCACCAAAATTTATTGGCGCTTTTCTTTTTATACAAATGAAGATTATTTAAAAGAAAAATCTTGAAATCAAGTAGATAAGTGCGGCAAGAATAGCACTTACTGGGATTGTTAAAATCCAGGCAACCAACAAAGAAGAGGTTACTCCCCACCTAACAGCACTAAGACGCTTAGTGGCACCAACTCCAATAATTGACCCTGTAATAGTATGGGTTGTTGAAACGGGTATTCCCATCTGACCTGTAAAAAACAAGGTGAAAGCACCAGCTGTTTCAGCAGCAACTCCTTCTAAAGGAGTTACTTTAGTGATCTTAGTCCCCATGGTTTTAACAATTTTCCATCCGCCGCTCATAGTACCTAGACCTATTGCGATATAGCAAGAAATAGGCACCCAATTAGGAAGTTGTGAAAAGTCTTGGATACTTCCGCTTGCTATCAAGGCAGCACCTATGATTCCCATTACTTTTTGTGCATCATTACCGCCATGGCCAATGCTGAATGCAGCAGAGCTGAACAGCTGTAATTTTTTGAACATATTCGCAACACTATAAGCAGTTGGGTTTTTTATTTTTTCAACATATAGATAAACAAGCATAAATAAAAGTGATGTAAGGACGATCCCCCATACAATTATATTATTTTCAGACTTTTCAATGTCTTTTTTGAAAGACTTACCTATGTCAAACCCTTTAATTTTACCTTTAATTTTATTTAAATTTTGATTGTCAAAAGGATAAATTAAGTTCATTGCTGCAATGGCGCTATCCATACTTATTTCTTTTTTTAAGTATTTCTTTAGCGGTTCTTTGTACTTTTCTGTTTCAATTTTTGCAAAATCATATTCTTTTTTATTAGCAATATTTTCAACAGCCAATGCTTCCAAAATCAAAAAGTTGTTTGTATTTCTAACCTCATCTTTCAGTTTACTAACCTCTATATCTTGTAACAAACCATTTTCTATGGCATAATGTGCTATTGAGTCTGCTCCAAGTTTATCATATTTTGAAACCAAAGGGGCAAGTTGTTCGTAAATAACTTTGGCTTTTTCAAGTTTTTCTTTAGCCCCATCTAATGATTTTTTAGCATCTGAATCATTGCTTTTTTCGATAGAAAGCTCCAAGGCATTTGCATAATCAGCTTTGTATTTATCAAGTTTGATAAATTTTTGAAGACCTTCATCCATTTTTTTCTCCTCGAAAACGTCGAAAATGAACACTGTAATTAAGGTTACGAATGTAATGATGGCTAACCGAATCCAAATATTTCTATATATGGTAACTATGGTAATAAAAATTGAAATAGCCATGCCAATTAATGGTGCAAAGAAGATGAACAGCACTGTTTTTACTATTGTTTCGCTATCTACAATTTTAGCCCATGATACATCTGTTCCTTGGGTAATCAATCCATGTGTAATAGCCGCCCCTGCAAACCCCCCTATTAGAGTATGAGAAGATGAAGAAGGAATACCATACCACCACGTAAGTAAGTTCCAAATGATTGCCGCAACTAAACCTGCCAAAATTACTTGAAGTGTGATAAACTCTTTAAAAACTGTTTTGCTAATTGTGTTTGCAACAGCGTGATCTTTGAATATAAAATATGCTACACAGTTAAATAATGCTGCCCATAGCACTGCTTGAAAAGGCGTAAGTACTTTTGTTGAAACAACGGTCGCTATTGAATTGGCGGCATCATGGAAGCCGTTGATGTAATCGAATAGCAAAGCCAATATGATGATAACTAATAGAAGGGACATATAATATTTTTTATTGAATCAATCTAGGCTCTATTAATCTTAAGAGTATTTGATAATAATAGATTCAATAACATTTGCAGCATCCTCACATTTGTCAGTTGCTATTTCAAGAACTTGATAAATTTCTCTTTTTTTAATTACTTCTTTGAAATCATTTTCATGTTGAAAAAGAAGTTCAATGCTCATGTCGAACACATCATCAGCAGAATTTTCAATGCTGTTGATTTTGATAAGTGCACTGGTCATTTCTCTTAGA
>CANLED010000071.1 GCA_947489175.1 Chitinophagaceae bacterium
ATAAAGGAAAGTGGAATAGTCAAACTGTGCAATTGGGACTGGGATTAGCTCTTTAATACAACCTAGAAGTAATAGTAAAAGTCTCGGCAACCGCCGAGACTTTTTTATTGGCATCAAAGTTGACATATATACGGCAAACACATTTTATACGAAATGATGTTTTTAAATATGACAAGTTGACGTAAAAAACCAAACTAATTTGATGAAAAATTATATGCAGCAAGAAGATGAAATGGATTTTATGCCAATTATTCCACTAAATGAGGGTGATGGGGATGGAGCGGATGACATTGTTATCCCATTAGAAATAACCTTGTTGCCACTTCGGAATACGGTGCTTTTCCCCGGCGTAGTAATTCCGATTACAGTTGGAAGAGATAAATCTATTAAAGCCATTGCTGAATCTTATAAAACAGACAAATTGGTAGGGGTTTTGTCTCAGAAAGACAGTAATGTTGAAGATCCAAGCATTTCAGACTTGGTTAGCGTAGGAACTGTTGCGAAAATCATCAAACTAATCAAAATGCCAGATGGCGGCACAACAGCCATTCTTCAAGGGAAAAAACGATTCTTTCTCAAAAAAATCACTGCTGAAGAACCATATTTCAAAGGAGAAATTGAAGCACTAGATGATGAAATTGTGTTGGATGATAAATCATTTGACGCATCAATTGCTTCTATCAAAGATTTAGCAGGACAAATCATCCAATTATCTCCCAATATTCCTACAGAGGCTTCCATTATTTTGAGAAATATCGAGAATCCTGCCTTTCTCATTCATTTTGTTGGTAGCAACCTTAATTGCGAATTGATTGAAAAGCAGCAATTGCTTGAAATGAATGATATGAGGGGAAGGGCAGAAATGTTGTTGAAACTACTTCAAAATGAATTGCAGTTTGTGGAACTAAAAAATAAGGTTACCACAAAAACAAAAACAGAACTCGATAAGCAGCAGAGAGAATATTTCTTGCAGCAGCAATTGAAAAGTATCAAAGAAGAACTTGGAGGTGATAGCAATGATAGAGAGTTACAGGAAATGAAGAAAAAAGGCGATTTAAAAAAATGGCCACAGGCAGCGAAGGAATTGTTCCAAAAGGAGATTGAGAAATTGGAAAGAATGCACCCAAGTACGCCAGATTATTCTACTATTTACAACCATGTTGATTTGATGCTAGACCTGCCTTGGGATGAAGTAACTAAAGATAGTTACGACCTAAAAAAGGCTAAAAAAGTGTTAGACAACGATCATTATGGGATGGAAAAAATCAAGGAAAGAATCCTTGAATATTTAGCCGTTCTTAAACTAAAAGGGGATATGAAAAGCCCCATACTCTGCTTTGTTGGTCCTCCTGGTATTGGAAAAACATCCTTAGGTAAAAGTATTTCAAATGCAATTGGCAGAAAATATGTCCGTTTCAGTCTAGGTGGATTGCATGATGAAAGCGAGATTAGGGGACATCGTAAAACCTATATTGGCGCAATGCCAGGAAGAATTTTGCAATCACTTCGAAAAGTAAAATCTTCAAATCCTGTGATGATTCTTGATGAAATTGATAAAGTTGGAAGAGATAACCGAGGTGATCCTTCTTCTGCTTTGTTGGAAGTGCTTGACCCTGAGCAAAACAATTCTTTTTACGACAACTATCTTGAACTTGAATATGATTTGAGTAAAGTTCTTTTTGTTGCCACAGCAAATGATATCCAAAGTATTCAACCAGCTCTTCGAGACAGGCTTGAAATTATTGATTTATCAGGCTATGCTGTTGAAGAAAAAGAAAAAATTGCCCAAAAACACCTTTTGCCAAAGCAAAAGGAATTGCACGGTTTGAAGGGTCAAAATATAAAGATCAGCACTGCTGTAATGACATTCATCGTTGAGAATTATACCCGTGAAAGTGGCGTACGCGATTTGGATAGGCAATTGGCAAGCATCATGCGCAGCTTAGCAAAGGTTGTCGCCGTAAAAGGGAAAGTGAAGTCAATACTCACCCAACAAGATGTACTCAGAATTTTAGGTAGGCCTCGTTATAGCAATGACCTCTATAAAATTGCAAACATGCCAGGAGTGGCTGTGGGATTGGCTTGGACATACGTTGGGGGAGACATCTTATTTATAGAAACCAGCTTAAGTGATGGCAAGGGAGATTTGCAGTTAACTGGTAATCTTGGTATTGTGATGAAAGAAAGCGCGAGCACTGCTTTTACCTATTTGCAATCAAATGCAAAAAAAGCCGGTATCGATCCTGAAATGTTCAAAAAGAAAAATGTACATATACACGTACCTGAAGGTGCCGTACCGAAAGATGGTCCAAGTGCAGGTATTACCATGATGACTGCCCTAGCCTCAGCTTTTACAGGACGAAGGGTAAAACCATTTTTGGCCATGACGGGAGAGATTACTTTGCGTGGACAAGTGTTGCCAGTAGGAGGAATAAAGGAAAAAGTGCTTGCTGCAAAAAGGGCTGGTTTAAAAGAAATTATTCTTTGTTGGCAAAATGAAAAAGACATTATTGACATTGATAAGGAATTTATCAAAGGTGTCAAATTTCATTATGTTAAAACAATGCAACAAGTATTAGAACTGGCCCTTAGTTAATTCTTTATTAAGTAGTAAACTTTTTATTTAGCTTATTGTTATAAAAACCTGAGGGCATAACGCTCTCAAGTTGGTTGTTTAAGGGTTTAAGATTTTCCCCCATTTTTATGGGGGATTTTCGTTTTTAGCTAATCTTAGCATAATTTCGGATATGGTAAAAAAATGTTTGTTTTATTTCTTTCTGATGCTGCATGCAGCTTTCCTACAAGGACAAACATTGGGAGGAAGTTCATTATACAATTTTTTGAAAATTCCTCCACATCCACAGGTAGGGGCACTTGGGGGTAGAAATATTTCTACTTTTTCTGGTGAATTGGCTTTGGCTCTTGAAAATCCATCTTTGTTAAGAGCATCAAACCACGGAAATATATCATCAAACTTCACTTTTTTTGCCCCAACCCTAACCATGTTAAATGCTAACGGTGCATTTAATCTCCCTAAAATTGCTACAACTTTTGCTATTTCTGCCAACCACCTTCAATATGGAAACATCGACCAAACAGATGCTTCCGGAAATACCTTAGGAATTTTTAATCCTTATGATCAAGTGTTTCAATTAACAGCATCTCGCAGTTATAATGAAAAATGGAATTATGGCATTTCATTAAAATATGTGAATTCAAAATATGGTGCTTATAAAAGTAGTGCCATTGCTTCTGATGTCGGATTGACTTATTATGACGAAGAACGCCTTTTTCAAGCAGGATTTTCGGCACGCAACATGGGTACTCAAATTAGTACCTACGCAGGAATAGGGGAAGATCTGCCATTTGACCTTTCACTTGGAATAACTAAACAATTAGAAAAAGCACCCATTCGCTTTTCGATAACGGCACAGCGCATTCATCAATTTGATATCATATACAAGGACTCAATTTTTAATACAGATAACTTTGACATCAACCCTAGAAATAAATTTGTCAATAAATTGTTGAGCCACTTTGTGGTAGCAACAGATATTTTGTTGGGTGACAAGTTTGTATTTACTGCTGGATATAATTTTCTGAGAAGAAAGGAATTGATTATCCCCAACCTGTCTAACGGCTTAACAGGAGTCAGTTATGGATTAAAAGTTAAGTTAAATCGCTTAGATTTTTACTTCAGCAGGTCACATTACCAAAGTAACACTGCGTTTACTCAGGTTGGAATTTCGTATAAATTAATCGAAGAAGATTGACTAGAAATAGCTCAACTTAGTTTTTGGTGTTAACACCAAGAGGGTTTCATACATTAATCTAATGGTTTCTTCTATATCATCTTTGTGTAGCATCTCAACGGTGGTATGCATGTACTTTAAGGGGATGGAAATCAATACAGAGGGGCACCCATCATTAGCGTAAGCAAAAGATTCGGTATCTGTTCCAGTGCTACGGCTAACAGTACGCATCTGAACAGGGATGTTGTTTTTTTCAGCAACTTCTTCCACTAAAGAAAGTAATTTATTGTGGACGGCCGGACCAAATGCTAAGGAAGGACCTTTTCCACAAGCTACATCACCTTCTATGATTTTATTCACCATGGGTGTGGTTGTGTCATGGGTAACATCTGTAATGATGGCAATGTCTGGTTTGATTCTACGTGCAATCATTTCTGCACCACGCAGCCCAATTTCCTCTTGAACAGCATTAACAACGTAAAGTCCATAAGGGAGCTTCTTTTTATTCTCTTTTAACAACCTTGCAACTTCGGCAATCATAAATCCACCAACACGGTTGTCCATCGCCCTTCCAATAAGATAGTTGTAAGCCAATTCGTCATATCCCTCTTCATAGGTAGCCACTGCACCAATATGAATACCCAATTGTTCTACTTCTTTTTTATTTTTAGCGCCACAATCCAAGAAAAGGTTTTCAACAGAGGGCGAAGTTTCTTTTCGGTCACTTCCTCCCATTCTTGTATGTATAGCTGGCCATCCAAAGACAGCTTTCACCATTCCTTTTTTTCCATGAATTAAAACACGTTTTCCAGGTGCAATCTGATGATCAACACCGCCATTGCGCTTCAGGTAAATCAAGCCTTCGCTTGTAATATAATTTACAAACCAACTTATTTCATCTGCATGAGCTTCTATAACAACCTTGAATTTTTCATTGGGATTGATGATACCTACCGCTGAACCATAGGGATCTGTATAAATTTCATCCACAAAAGGTTTTAAATAATCAATCCAAACTTTTTGTCCACCAGATTCAAATCCTGTAGGTGAGGGCGTGTTGATGTAAGTTTTGAGGAAAGAATAAGATATGTCGGACAATAATTTTTTGCTTTTGCCTTTCGCGGATTTTGCCATTGTTTTAATAATTTATAGACGTACAACTTATCGCTGTATGATGATTGATTGTGTTTTTGCCGTGTCACTTTTATTGCCTTTAGCATCTTTCATCCAAAAGCTAAATACTGCCGTGTCTGCTCTGTTGCAGCGAGGTTGAAGTTCAATCGGATATATCAGCGTGATTAAAACTTCACCATCAAAATTCATTTTTCTAGGTGTTTCAGGGGGAATCCTGTACAAAAAAGAATCAATGAAATTGCTGTTGGCACATCTTGTAGTTACTTTTTTCACCCAAATTGTGTCAACAAAATCACCTTCTTTGTCGGTTAAACGCATGCGGATTTGAAGGTCATTTCCCGGAATAATAACAGAAGAGCTAACACTCTTGATGTTCAGTTGGGGTTTTGACTGAAAAGATTCCTTGTTGCAAGCAAGAATAAAGAATAAGAACAGGATAGAAACGTTGAGTTTTGTCATGTACCTTTGTTAATCATTATTGATCAACTCAAAAGTAACCGATTCAGATTGAAAAACCTACATGTAGAAGGTCATTTTAAAGAAGATTTAACCGTTATTGATAAAACTCTTTTTATTAATGAGTCTTTAGTCCTTTTTCGCCATCAAGCTAAGCAGAATTTATTGTATGCTGACTATATTAAAAATTTATCTATTGATGTTGAAAACGTGAATTCTTTACATCAAATACCCTTTTTGCCTATTGGGTTTTTTAAGTCCCATCAAATTAAAACTGAACAATTTGAGGAGCAATTTATTTTTGAAAGCAGTGGCACCACAACTTCCATTAACAGCAAGCATTATGTCAAAAGTATTGATGAGTATCTTCAAAATGCAGAAGAAAATTTTAATGAATTCTATGGGGATATAAAAAACTATTGTGTACTAGCCTTGTTGCCATCATACCTCGAAAGGAGCAATTCATCTTTGGTTTGCATGGCAGAAGATTTTATCAAAAAAAGTGGACATCCAATGAGTGGGTTTTTTCTCCAAAATCATGAAAAATTACACGAAACTATTATTCAATTAGAAAGTGTGGGTCAACCTACATTGCTTATTGGTGTAACCTTTGCCCTGATTGATTTTGCAGAAAAATTTCAAATGAAATTAAGCCATACTTTTTTACTAGAAACAGGGGGTATGAAAGGCCGAAGAAAAGAGATGACTAGGTTGGAACTTCACCAGATTCTTACTGAACGTTTGGGGGTGCAGCAGATTCATGCGGAATATGGCATGACAGAATTGCTTTCACAAGCATATTCTTTGGGCGACGGAGTATTTAAGACGCCTAAAACAATGAAAATTTTTCTAAGGGCGTTAGACGATCCTTTTGACATTTGGGCCGAAGAGGATAACAGGGATCAAGCAGGCATCATAAATATTATCGACCTTGCAAATAAACACAGCATTTCATTCATAGCTACGGACGACCTAGGGAAATTCTCGCAAAAGGGAGGATTTGAGGTTAGAGGGAGAATCGACAACAGCGATATCAGGGGTTGTAGTTTATTGAGTGTTTGACAAAATGTTTAAATTCCATCAGAAGACTTTACATTTGTTTCAATACGAACTATATGACTATTCTACAACAAATCGCTACTTACCTTTACCTCCGCAAAAAAGATCCTGATACACCAAATTCCTCATTTGTAAAGTACATGCATGGTATTAATAGGATTTCTATTCTCTTGTTTCTATTTGCAATTGTGGTGATTGTTGTTAAGCTAATCATCAAGAAATAAGGTTTTGTTGAATGGTGAGCTATCTAGAGGATTTGATGAATAATTTCAGCAGCTTTTTTTGAAGCTGCCCCGCCAGCTTTTAAAAGATGATAAAGACTTTCAAATTCATTCTTCATGGCTTCCCTTTGTGTACCTGGGTGAATAATTTTTTCTAAAGATGATTTTATGTTCTCAGGGGTTAATTCGTCTTGTATCAACTCCTCTACCACTGGTTTGTTCATGATTAGGTTAACAAGAGATATGTAAGGAACTTTAATTAACCTCTTGCCAATCGCATAAGAAATGGAAGAACTTTTATAACAAACCACTTCTGGAACTTGAAAAAGAGCTGTTTCAAGTGTAGCAGTTCCTGAAGTTACAACTGCTGCATCTGCAATTGATAAGATTTTGTAGGTTTCTCCTTTGATGATTTTTACGTTAGGATAAGATGCCGTATACGATGTTATTAATTCATCTGACAGTGATTTGGCTTGGGCTACAACAAATAGATGGTTCTTAAAATATTGGGTAGCTTCTAACATAATTGGAAGCTTTTTTTTAATTTCCTGAATTCTGGATCCAGGAAGCAGGGCAATAACTGTTATATCTTTGGCTATGCCCAATTCATCTTTTACCTTTCCTTTTTCATTTATTTCTTTGAAACCATCTATGATTTCAATAAGTGGATGTCCTACATAAGTTGTTTCATAATTCCACTTTTGATAAAAAGCTTTTTCAAATGGAAGAATCACAAGCATGCGGTCAATAACCTTACGGAGTATTTTTACCCTTTTTTCTTTCCAAGCCCAAACTTGAGGTGAGATGTAATAAACTGTTTTGAAGTTGTGGTGCTTGGCAAATCTTGCCATTGGTATGTTAAATCCTGGGTAGTCCACAAAAACTACTACATCCGGGTCGAACGATATCATGTCTTTTTTGCAAAATCCCATATTTCCCAAGATTGTCCGTAAGTTTCTGATAACTTCAATAAAACCCATGAAAGCTAAATCTCGGTAATGCTTAACTATTTCTGCACCTTCTTCTTGCATCAAATCGCCACCCCATGCGCGAAAAACTGCATGTTGATCTTTTTCGCGGATGGCCCTTATTAGCCGGCTTGCGTGTAGGTCTCCCGATGCTTCTCCAGCAATGATATAATATTTCATGAAGTCATGAATAAGTTTTGGTAGATGATAAAAATCAACCTATAAATTTAAAAAGTAAGGCAGCTACCGCATATATCAAGGTGACCACAAAAATACCTTTTGCTGTTTTATCACGCTGCCCATTGATGAATATGGTAAAAATTACAATGTTCATCAGTAAACAAGGTATTGTTAGTGCCGTTACCAATTGTTTATTTGTTCGTAAAGCCAACAGAAAAGCGTCAAAAGAATATAGGCTGAATTTCCAAAAGTAGTAACCAAAAAAACTAATAATGGGCATAAATAGTCCTATGAGTATGCCAAAAGGAAATTGATCTCTTTTAAATATTACCATGAGTAACTTTTTTCTATGGTTTTTTTCAAATCATAATTTGTGAGGTCATATTGAACAGGAACAACGCTAACGTAATTGTTGTTCAATGCCCAAACATCAGTATCCTTGCCTTTATCAAAATTCAAAAATTCGCCAGTCAGCCAAAAATATTTTTTCCCTGAAGGATCAACACGTTCTTCAAATTCCTCCTTATATTTTGCATAAGCTTGGCGACAAACCTTGATTCCTTTTATTAAACTTGAATCTAGTGAAGGGATATTTACATTTAAACACAAGTGCTTGTCGGCTTTCTTTGATAATATTTTCTCAACAATAATCCTCGCATAAATTTTCGCTCCACTAAAGTCAGCCTCTAAGCTATGGTCTAAAAGTGAAAAACCTACCGATGGGATATTCTCTATGGATGCTTCGATGGCTGCACTCATTGTACCCGAGTAGATAACATTGATAGAATGATTGGCCCCATGATTAATACCACTTAAACAAATATCGGGTTTTTGATGAAGTACTTTGTCTACAGCCAATTTTACGCAATCAACGGGAGTGCCGCTGCAACTCCATGCTTCAACCCCATCCATTAAATG
>CANLED010000072.1 GCA_947489175.1 Chitinophagaceae bacterium
AGAAAAATCACAGATTCTCTTTACGGTCATAAATGGAATTTAAGCAAGCCATTCGCTTCTTACATTCAAAGTGACACTGGTAACTTGAATTTGAAGAAAAATACCTTTCCTAGAAATTTAGAGTCTAATATTGGGAAAAATTATGGAGCTATTTCTTCAACACCAATGGGAAATACACTAACGTTGGCATTTTCAAAAGCTGCAATTGAAGCAGAGCAATTGGGTTCCGATAGCATCCCGGATTTTCTAGCCGTCAGTTTATCAAGTCCAGATTATGTTGGACATGCATTTGGACCAAATTCAGTTGAAATCGAGGATACTTATATAAAATTGGATGAAGAGTTGGGATTGTTTTTCGATTATTTAGATAAAAAAATCGGGAAGGGGAAGTACACATTTTTCATGACAGCCGATCATGCGGTAGCACATGTACCGGCATTTTTGGCGGAGCATAAATTGCCTGGGAAATCGATGAAAGCCAGCAAACGTGCGGAGTTGGCCACTGAAGCAAAGTTTGGAATCAAAAAAATTGTTGAATCAAATGCCAATTATCAATATTATATGAATAGGCAGCTACTCGATTCTGCAATGTTGGATTTAAAAAAAGTAAAAACTTTTTTTATTCAAGAATTAAACAAAGAAGAAGATGTGTTGATTGCATTTGACAATGAAAACATCAGTGCAGCCAATCTGCCTGTAGAATTCAAGGAAATGTTTATTAAAGGATACAATGAAAAATTAGCAGGAGATGTGCAGGTTGTTTATAAGCCAGGATATTTTTTTGGTGGACCAACTGGAACAACGCATGGGTCAATGTTCCCTTACGACTCTCACATTCCATTGCTTTGGATGGGATGGGGAATTAAGCATGGTGAAACACATCGGGAAGTTTATATGACTGATATTGCCAGCACATTGGCGGCATTGTTGAAAATTCAAATGCCAAATGGAAGTGTTGGTAAGGTGATCTCAGAAGTGATTAAATAATTTAAGGGAATAAGTAAAATATCATGCAACAATATTTAGATCTTTTGAAGCACATCATGGAAAATGGTGCTGAAAAAACTGATAGAACAGGAACAGGAACAAGAAGTATATTTGGGCATCAAATGAGGTTTAACCTGAGTGAAGGCTTTCCAATGGTAACTTCAAAAAAACTACACTTGAGGAGTATTATATATGAATTGTTGTGGTTTTTAAAAGGAGAAACCAATGTTCAATATCTAAAGGAAAATGGGGTTAGTATATGGAATGAATGGGCGGATGAAAATGGAGAATTAGGGCCTGTTTACGGGAAGCAATGGCGGTCATGGTCAGGTGCAGATGGAAAGACATATGATCAGATTGCTGATTTGATACATCAAATAAAAACAACACCAG
This sequence comes from Chitinophagaceae bacterium, assembly GCA_947489175.1. Taxonomy (GTDB): domain Bacteria; phylum Bacteroidota; class Bacteroidia; order Chitinophagales; family Chitinophagaceae; genus Pollutibacter. The sequence continues at coordinate 1,381 of CANLED010000072.1, forward strand.
ATAGCAGAAGGTTAATTGTAAGTGCTTGGAACGTCGCTGAGCTTCCTTATATGGCTTTAATGCCTTGTCATACCTTGTTCCAGTTTTATGTTGCCGATGGTAAATTGTCTTGTCAACTCTACCAACGTTCAGCAGATGTTTTTCTCGGTGTTCCATTCAACATTGCTTCTTATGCATTATTCACGTTGATGGTTGCTCAGGTATGTGGATTAGAACCAGGAGATTTTGTGCATAGTTTTGGGGATGTTCACCTCTATAACAACCACATCGAACAAGCAAATCTCCAGCTATCAAGATCTACATTCCAACTTCCAACTATGAAGTTAAATCCTGAAGTAAAAGATATTTTTTCTTTTCAATTTGATGACTTCATATTAGAAGGTTATCAGTCGCACCCAGGCATAAAAGCACCAGTCGCTATTTAAACAAATTCAATTCCATTCAATTGTTATTATGATTGTATCACTTGTTGTAGCTGTAGCTGAAGAAAATGCCATTGGAGGAAATAATTCTTTGTTATGGCATCTCCCAAATGACCTGAGGTTTTTTAAAAACATTACATGGGGTATGCCAATCATCATGGGAAGAAAAACTTTTATCTCGATTGCTGGAAAACCTTTGCCGGGAAGGATTAATATTGTTGTAACGAGGCAGCCATCGTTGATTGAAGAAACGCAGAATTTATGGGTTGTAAAGAGTTTAGAAGATGCTTACAAGAGAGCTGCAGAAACTGATTGCAAAGAGGTTTTTGTAATAGGAGGTGGAGAAATTTATGAGCAGTCAATATCAACGGCTGATAAAATTTATTTAACAAGGGTTCATGCATCGTTTCCTACAGCAACTGTATTTTTTTCAAAAATTGACCAAGATCAATTTAGATTAACGAGTTCGGCGGAAATGCAACAAGATGAGAAACATGCGTATAGTTATGCTTTTGAAACTTGGGAGAAAGTACCTAAATGAGCATAATATATGTACACTAGTTTTCAGCTAGCTAAAAAATATTTTCAATATTTGGTGAAATCTTCAAACAGCCGTGGGCATGGAGTTCATTCCCCATTTGTTTTTGATTTCATCACAAATGTGCTACAATCACCAAAGAAGAACAAATTTTTATTCAAAGAAATAGAGCTGTTGCGAAAAACATTGAGGCAATCTAACGAAGAGCTAACGGTGGTTGACTTAGGCGCGGGATCTGTGAAGGGCAATGCAACGAAAAGAACTGTTGGTTCCATTGCAAAAAATGCTGCGAAGTCGCCTAAATTCGGGCAATTGCTTTATAAAATGGCTGTTTATTATCGGATGGAGACCATTTTAGAATTGGGTACTTCGCTAGGGTTAACAACAAGGTACCTAGCATTGGCAAAGTCTGTACATGGTGTCATTAGCATTGAAGGTTCTCCGGAGATTGCAAAATTTGCTAGGCAGTCATTCATTAATGAATCTAACGACAATATTGAATTAATAGTAGGCGATTTTTCCGAAAAGTTAGAAAATGCTTTGGCAAAAATGAAAGGCCGTAAGATGATTTTTTTTGATGGGAATCATCAATATCAGTCAACCTTGGATTATTTCAATCAATCGTTAAAGTATTGTGGGGAAGATGATATCATGATTTTCGATGATATTCATTGGAGTGAAGGCATGGAAAAAGCATGGCAAGAAATAAAAAAAAATAAAGAAGTTACCTGTACAATAGATTTATTTTTTGTTGGAGTTGTTTTTTTTCGAAAAGAATTTAAAGAAAAGCTTGAATTTTCTATTCGTTTCTAAAAATTGATAGCTGTTGACAAACTAAAATCATTAATTTTGCAACTTCAAACTACCCCCATGATTGTTGGTGTTTTAAAAGAATTTTCTCCTGAAACAAGAGTCTCATTGCTTGCAGAAGGTGCAGCGCAATTAATAAAGAAAAACATACAGGTTTGGATTGAGAGTGGTTCAGGACTTAATGCATTTTGTTCTGATGCTGACTACGTTGCTGTTGGTGCTGAAATCAAGACGGCTGAAGAAATCGCTTCCGGATCAGACATCGTTTTGTCTATTCACAACCCCACCCAAAACTTGCGCAAGGGAGCCATTCTGATTGGTATGTTTCAGGCAAGGTTTGAAAAAGAGAGGATACAATCTTGGATTGATCAAGGTGTTATCGTTTATAGCATGGAGTTGCTTCCAAGAACAACCAGGGCTCAAAGCATGGATGTTTTGTCAAGTCAGGCTAACATTTCTGGATATAAGGCAGTACTTACCGCAGCCAATGCTTACGGAAGGTATTTCCCTATGTTTATGACAGCTGCCGGCAGTATCGCGCCAGCTAAGGTTTTAATTCTCGGGGCTGGGGTAGCTGGATTACAAGCCATCGCAACTGCAAAAAGATTGGGATCTGTAGTAGAGGTATTTGATACACGCCCAGCCGTTAAAGAAGAAGTTCAGAGTTTGGGTGCTAAATTTATTGAGGTGCCAGGTGCTGCTGATGCTTCAACTGCAGGAGGCTATGCAGTAGAGCAAAGTGAAGAATATAAGAAGAACCAGCAAATTAAGATTACAGAAAGCGTCGCTAAGGCAGATATTATAATAACAACAGCACAAATACCTGGAAGAAAAGCGCCAATCTTGGTAACGGAAGAAATGTTGGGAAAGATGAGAAGGGGAAGTGTTATTGTAGATTTGGCTGCATCTACAGGAGGTAATACGCCTGTAACGAAAGATCGGGAAGTGGTTTTGTATAATGGAGTTACAATCATAGGTGATAGTAACTTGCCAGCAACAATGCCATCAGATGCCAGTAAGTTATACGGTAAGAATATTTTGAATTTCATTCAGTTATTGTTGGATAAAGAAGGATATATAATTGAGCAGCCTATTGACGATTTGGTGATAGGAACAAGGGCTTCTGTTTAGAAAATTTTTAATATTTCTCAGGTTAAATAATACAATATGAATCAAATTTTAGAATGGATAGCATTACATCAAGAGATGATCTATGTAGTTGTTCTCATGATTTTTGTGGGTATTGAAGTAATCGGAAGGGTGCCGAGCGTTTTGCATACACCGTTAATGAGTGGTGCCAACGCAATTCATGGTGTGGTTATCATTGGAGCCATCATTGTAATGGGAAAAGCCGAGCAAGACAATGTTCCGGCTTTGGTATTGGGCTTTCTTGCAGTGGTTTTAGGAACTTTAAATGTAGTAGGTGGGTTTGTGGTTACGGATAGAATGTTAGAAATGTTTAAGAAGAAAAAATAAATTTTAACAAACAAGGGTACAATGGAATTGAACATACTTGCTTTATGTTATCTGCTCGGCTCAATATCTTTTATTAGCGGGTTAAAGATGTTGTCGAATCCCGCCACGGCTCGCAAGGGAAACCTTTTAGCAGCTGTTGGTATGGGCATTGCAATTTTTGGGACTATTTTTCTTTATGAGGAAAATGGGGCTAAATTGGGCAATTATGCATGGATTTTTGGAGGATTGTTGATTGGTACTGTAGTAGGATTTCTGATGGCTAAGAAAGTTAAGATGACTGCTATGCCAGAGATGGTGAGTTTATTTAATGGTATGGGAGGGGCTTGTGCTGCCTTGATTTCAATCATTGAATTCAGGCACCTTGTGCATGTTGACCCTGTTGAATATGCAAGCGGCGGCTATCAGTTTTATTCAAGTTTGGATGGAACAAAGTTGTTGATAATATTACTTGGGCTCATCATAGGCGCTGTTTCTTTTTCAGGAAGCATGATTGCTTGGGGGAAATTGAATGGAAAAATAAAAGACTTTTCTTTCAAAGGTCAGCATATTGCAAATCTTGTGATATTTGGTTTGAATGTTTTATTGGCTGCATTCATCATTGTTGCAAGACCTGAAGAAACGCCATTGTTTTTTTATGTAATTATATTTCTATCCATTTTGTATGGTGTGTTTTTTGTTCTTCCAATTGGTGGAGCTGACATGCCGGTGGTAATCTCCCTACTTAATTCATTCACAGGAGTAGCTGCTGCATGTGGTGGATTCTTGTATGACAACAAGGTGATGTTGACAGGAGGAATTCTAGTTGGAGCGGCCGGTACATTGCTTACCGTTTTAATGTGTAAGGCTATGAACCGCAGTTTGAAAAATGTGTTGATTGGGTCTTTTGGTGGCGGTAATACAAGTGGACAACCAGGGGTGGCCATGACTGGTGCTTACAAGGAGATTTCATTGAGTGATGCTGCGGTGGTTATGGGATACGCAAATAAAGTGATGATTGTTCCTGGATATGGATTGGCTGTTGCTCAAGCACAGCATGTTTGTCACGAATTGGAAAAAACATTAGAAAGCAGGGGCGTTGAGGTAAAATATGCTATCCATCCCGTTGCAGGAAGAATGCCAGGCCACATGAATGTATTGTTAGCTGAAGCTGATGTGAGTTATGAAAAATTGTTAGAAATGGAATTGGCAAACGAAGAATTTAAATCTGCCGATGTTGTGCTCATATTAGGTGCCAATGATGTTGTAAATCCAGCTGCTAAAACAGATCCCGCATCACCTATTTACGGGATGCCAATTTTAGAAGTTGAAGATGCAAAACATGTTATCGTAAACAAGCGAAGCATGAAGCCTGGATATGCCGGTATTGAAAATCAATTATTTTTTCAACCCAAAACATCTATGTTGTTTGGTGATGCCAAAAAAGCACTTCAAGATTTGTTGGCTGAAATAAGGAATATCTGACAAAAATAAAGTCTGCAGTCATTTTCAGGAATTGATTTCATACTTTTATGCAATCTAAAATATCCTGAACATGCGTATATTATTTGCATTAATCACTTGCATCTTTTTCACTTTATTTGTAAGTGCTCAAAAAAAATTGAGTGGATTCTTTCCCGCCAATACGCAGAAGCAGCTTGATTATGAAAAGCAGTTTGATGCGATGATTAGTACATCCAACCAGGATGTTTGGATGAAATTTTTAACTTCACGCCCTCACCATATAGGCTCGGAACAAGGTAAAGCCAATGCTGAATACATGGCTGGTTTTTTCAAAAAATGGGGTTATGAAACTGAGTTGGCTAGGTATGATGTGTTGTTCCCTACCCCAAAATCAAGGTCGTTGGAATTGTTGGGTGATAAACCTTACAAAGCTAAGTTAGAAGAGCCATCTTTGAAAGAAGACGGAACGTCCGGACAAAAATCGGAGCAACTGCCAACCTACAATGCATATTCTGCAGATGGAGATGTTACTGCAGAATTGGTATTTGTTAATCGAGGCATTCCCGCAGATTATGAAGAGTTGGAGAAAATGGGTATCAGCGTTAAAGGTAAAATAGTAATTGCTAAATACGGTGGCTCTTGGCGAGGCATTAAGCCAAAAGTGGCTGCCGAACACGGTGCAATAGGTTGTTTGATTTATTCTGATCCAAAGGATGATGGATATGTAGAGGGGGATGTTTACCCTAAAGGTCCCTTTAGGCCAGAACAAGGTGTGCAGCGCGGTTCAGTAATGGACATGCCTGTTTATCCAGGTGATCCAACAACACCAGGTTATGGATCAACCAAAGACGCCAAAAGATTGGATAGAAAAGATGCTATCAACATCATGAAAATTCCTGTGCTCCCAATATCATATCAAGATGCACTGCCATTGTTGGCAGCATTAGAAGGACCAGTTGTTCCAGATGCATGGAAAGGAGGTTTACCTCTTACGTATCATGCGGGTCCAAGTAAAGCAAAAGTAAGGTTGGCATTACAGTTTAACTGGGATATAAAACCGTTGTACAATGTAATTGCAAAAATGAAAGGCGAGCAATATCCTGATGAGTGGGTAATACGTGGTAACCACCACGATGGATGGGTAAATGGCGCGGCTGACCCAGTGAGTGGTCTAGTTGCAGAAATGGAGGAAGCAAGGGTTATTGGGGAATTGGCGAAAAAGGGAATGAAGCCACGGAGAACGATTGTTTTTTGCGCTTGGGATGGCGAAGAACCCGCTTTATTAGGCTCAACAGAATGGGTTGAAGACCATGCCGATGAATTACAACAAAAAACTGTGGCTTATTTGAATTCTGACGGTAACAGCAGGGGTTTTGTAGGGTTTAGTGGCTCACATGCATTAGAGCAATTTTTTAATGAGATAGCCACCGACGTTACTGATCCACAAACCGGAGTTAGCATAGGCGATAGGAGATATGCAAAGTCATTGGCCGATGCAAGTAGCACTTCAAAAGCAAAGATGATGGGCAATAAATATATGAAGATAGGAGCATTGGGAGCTGGTTCTGATTATTCTCCATTTTTTCAACACCTCGGAATTCCTTCTGCCAACATAGGCTTCGGTGGAGAAGGGAATGGTGGTGAATACCATTCTATTTATGATTCTTATGATCATTTTACAAAGTTTAAAGATCCTGGATTTAAGTATGGCTCAGCGTTAGCAAAAACTACAGGAAGGGCGATGATGAGGTTAGCCAATGCAGATATTTTGCCATTTGAATATGGAATTCTTGTTAACACCATCTCAGAATACATGTCGGATTTAAGATCCATGACTGACCAAATGCGAATAGATACAGATATTGAGAATAAATTAATCAAAGACAACATATATGATCTTGCAAAAGATCCAACATTGGGATTTGCAACTCCGAAAGCAAAAGGTTCCGTTCCTTATCTTGATTTCAGTAAAATTGACAATGCAATGGTGCAAGTTAAGGCTCGTGCAGAATCATTGAAAAGCAGTCTTGTCTCCCCGGAAAAAATCAATCCTTCAAAAATTGTGTCCTTGAATAAAATCCTTTTCCAAGCAGAACAACAACTTCTGTTCGCAAAGGGGCTACCTCGCAGGCCTTGGTACAAGCACATGATTTATGCTCCTGGTTTTTATACTGGTTACGGAGTAAAAACCATGCCAGCTATTCGTGAAGGCATTGAAGAACGTAATTGGAAAGAAGCACAAGAATACATTGAAATTGTAGCCTCTACATTGATGCAGTTTTCAGAATCTTTACAAAGAGGAGTGGATATTTTAAAATGATTCCATCTGATGTTTTTCTTACTTCCATAAAAGATTGTGAAGGGTTCGCGCAGCAAGATTTTGTTGCTGCTCATGCTCAAAAGCCAGTAGTTTCTGTAAGGGTAAACGATGCGAAATTAAAATATGCTTCAACCTCAACAGAAGAAGCGCTCTTATTGGCATCTACTGGAATTTTCTCAAAGGAAAATTTGTACGG
>CANLED010000073.1 GCA_947489175.1 Chitinophagaceae bacterium
CCTTAATTTAATTCTACCACCCCGCCTAGCCAGATTCGCTTCGCTCATCTGTCTCGGCACCCCTCCTGTCCAGGAGGGGAGTCTTTGTTTGAACCTAACTCCCCCAAACAAAAAACCCGCTCGATTGAGCGGGTTTTTATATAAATGCGATACTTGTCAATATTAGAAAGAATACCTAATACCGAAATGTGCCTGCCATACATCGAAAAGGCTTGTACCCAATCTGAATGTTTTATAATCAAGGCTGCCGTTAACAGTAGCCATACGATACACAGGCTGGTTTGTAACTGGATCGAATGTTCTAGACCCTAAGCTGATTGGAGAACTGTTGTTGGTATTGTAACCAACACCCCACTTAGAATTCAACATATTTCCTACGTTGAAGATATCAGCACGTAGTTGAATAGTATGTCTCTCTTTTCCAATGTTGCGGAAAATTTCAAGAACAGTAGTGAAATCAAATCTTGGAACCATGAAGAAGCTAGCACCATTTCTAGAAGCATAGCTTCCACGGTTGTTCTTCAAATATGGATCGTTGGTTATGAATTTCTCAAATGCATCTTTCTGTGCTGCAACTGTGTAAGTTACGCCACTTGCAGTATATTGCTCGAAGTTCATCTCACCTGTATTCTTTGGAATGTAAACCAAGTCATTGTTCTGATTTCCATCTCCATTCAAATCACCATTAACAGTGTATGAATACCTTCCTTGATTTTGTGATTGTCCACCCAAAGTAAACTGAAGTGCCATTGTTTTGGCCAACTCTTTTCTATAGGTAACGTTTCCAATAACCCTGTGACGAATGTCATTATCACTGAAAGAAAGATCAGGTAAATTGTTTCCACGTACAGACCTGTTACCAGTCCATGAACTAGCCGCAATAGAACCTGCACTCACATAATCTTGAGAATTTCCGTAAGTATATGCCATCATCCATCCAAATCCTTTTGTATAAGATTTTTCAAGTTTGAATGTTGTCATGAATGACTGTCCCAAAGGAGCACTTTTCAACACAGTTGCATCATTGATTTTTGGATTGATCCTAACAGCATTGTTAAATGCAGTACTGGTAAGAATAGTTCCTGTTGCAGTATTGAAAGTATTGAATCTTGGTCTGTTGTCTGGTCCACTGAATGAAGATGTTGCTGGCTTCAAGTTTGCATTGTAATAAAATACATTGCTCAAACTCTGTGTGTACAACAATTCAGCACTTCCAACAATACCCCAAATCAACTTTTGGTCAACTGCAAGGTTTGTTCTAAATACTTGTGGGAACCTGAATTTCTTTTCTGTAGTTGCGATGTTGTAAGTAGGAGCTGGTTGTCCAGGATTAGCAACTGTAGGAGCATTGCGCAAAACATTTGGACTAAAAGGATAAATTCTTGTATTGTCTGTGCTGATTGAACCACTTTGAACACCATTGTTTCCGATTTGGTTACTGATCCAAACGAAGGCAGGGCGTCCACTAAACAATCCCATACCACCTCTAATTTGTGTTGTTTTATCTCCTTTAACATCAAGATTAAATCCAACACGTGGACTAACCATCAATTTAGCAGAAGGAAGTTCTGAAGTAGAAAGTTTGGTTGGGTTTCCTTTTTCATCTACAAAAGCCAGTCCATCAACTTCCTTATTTACAAATCCAGTGTTTCCAAAGAATGGTACGTCGAAACGAGCACCATAAGTAACACTTAATTTGTCATTTACAGGCACATCATCTTGGAAGTAAAATCCTACGTTGTATGACTTAGTAACTGCATTCCACAAAGCACCACCTGCAAGGTTGCTGTAAGAAAGGTTATACCTTCTTAGAGAAACTGGATTAGTAGCCATGTTGTTGTTTGCAATCCACGCATTAGCAGTAGTGTAGAATTCAGCCAATGTATTGAATACATACTGACCATTAATTGTTGGCGTAAACTGATTGAAGAATTTGAAAGATTCAACATTTAAACCCATAGAGAAAGTATGCTTTCCTTTGTAGATTGTCATGTTATCTGAAAACTGCCATGTATCGGTATTCAATACATTGTTTGGTGTGAAAGGCTCAGAACCAAATGCAGCATAGTTTCTTTGAGCATCAAGGATATCGATGGTTGGGAAAGGAATAGATTTTTCACCTCTGTAATCTCTGTTGGCAGTATATCCAAAAATCATTTCATTTTGAACTTTATCACTCAACCTGCTATTCAATTGTCCAATCAATGAATAAATGTCATTGTTGATCTCGTAGTTTGAATTTTGTGCATTCAAAGAGAAAAGATTTCCATTTCTGTTATTGAAGCTACCTGAGTTACTCATTGGTACATCCCTTACAGATTTCAACATATTTCCACGTACACTTAATTTATGTACATCGCTGATGTTCCAGTCTAATTTCAAAAGCGCTTTATCACTCTTGGTAACTAAAGAATAGTTATCCCAAGCACCTGTCTCATATCCAAAATTGTTCCTCAAGAATGTTGTTAAACCTTGAAGATCAGCTAATTGAACACGTGTTACGTTAGCACCTGAATTTGTTCCTGTGCTTGCAACGAAGTTAGTACCTGGGTCAGTTCTTCTTTCACCTTCATAGTTTGCAAAGAAGAACAATTTGTTCTTGATAATAGCTCCACCAACACTTGCTCCAAACTGCTTAACATCAAATGCTGTAGTTACAACTGCTTGTTTACCTTGGAATCCTGCTTTTCTTCCTACTAAACCTTCATTCCTGTTGTTGTAAAAACCTGAAGCATGAACAGTGTTTGTACCGCTGCGTGTTACAGCATTGATACCACCACCTGTAAAACCAGCCTCCTTTACATTGTAAGGAGCAATGTTTACCTGAATTTCTTCAATCGCATCTATTGAAATTGGAGCAGAGTTCGTTTGGCTACCAGGCAATGCTTGTAATCCAAATGAATTGTTGAAGATAGAACCATCAATGGTAAGGTTAACAAACCTGTTATCCTGTCCTGCAAATGATGTTCCATTTCCTTGTGGTGTGTACTTTGTAATGTCAGTGAAGTTTCTTCCTAAGGTTGGGAGGCTTGTTATCAATCTTCTGTTGAAGTTTGAAGAAGTTCCTTTCCTGTCTTTAGAAATCAACGCACCTTTTCTTACACCAGCTACAACAACTTCTTGTAACTGATTTTTTGTATCAACCATAACAACATCAATTCTACTTGGTTCTCCAAGCTGAATGGCGATGTCTGTCAGTTCTTGCTGGGTAAATCCAACATAAGAAATGGTTACCTTGTAAGGTCCACCTACACGAAGCGCAGGTAAGTTAAAGCGTCCTTCTGTTGATGAAACCGTTCTGTACTTTGTTCCAGATGGTTCATGTACTGCTTGAATGGTAGCTCCAGCGAGTACCTTTCCTTGCAAATCCTTAACAGTTCCGGAAATGCTGCCGGTTGTTACCTGGGCATTTAAGCCAAGTGTAGCGAATACTGCGATTAAAAGTGATAAATAAAATTTTCTCATAAATAGTTTTTTTTCTCAAATGCAAATGTCCTGATTAATTACCTAATTATAAATTTTTAATGTTAACAAATTTTAACAAATTCATATAATTAATACTGATTTAACATTGGTTATATTAAATTACCATTCGATTTTATGTATTCATTGCTGTAATTTGCACAAAATTTCTATAATGTTGGACAGTATCGAAAGCGCGATTGAGGATTTGAAGTTAGGGAAGATGATCATTGTGGTGGATGATGAAGATCGTGAAAATGAAGGTGACATCATTACCACAGCTAAAAATGCCACACCTGAAGTGATAAATTTCATGAGTAAATTTGGTAGAGGCTTGATTTGCGCTGCTTTAGAAGAAGAGAGATGCGATGAATTGGGACTTACCTTAATGGTGAACAACAATACAGCCTTGCATGAAACTGCTTTCACAGTTTCTGTTGATTTACTCGGTAATGGGTGTACTACCGGTATTTCTGCCCAGGATCGGTCCAAAACTGTTCTTTCTTTCATCAATCCTTTAACCAAACCCAATGATTTGGGTAAACCTGGTCATATTTTTCCTTTAAGGGCAAAAAAGGGTGGCGTGTTGAGAAGAACTGGTCATACCGAAGCAGTGGTTGATTTGGCTAGGTTGGCGGGTTTCGACCCAGCAGGTGTTTTGGTAGAAATCATGAATGATGATGGCTCAATGGCTCGTTTACCTGATCTATTGGTGTTGGCCAAAGAATGGGATATGAAAATCATTTCTATCAAAGATCTTATCGAGTTTCGGTTAAAAAAAGACAACCTGATTGAACAACTTGTTTCTGTGAACATGCCTACCAAATTCGGCAATTTCAAACTCAAAATTTTCAAAGAAAAAAATAATCCAACTGCTCAAGAACACATGGCACTCGTGAAGGGTTCTTGGGAAATTGATGAGCCTGTTCTTGTTAGGGTTCATTCTTCTTGCTTCACTGGCGATATCTTAGGATCTCTTCGCTGCGATTGTGGAGATCAACTGCATGAAGCCTTGAAGATGGTTGAAAAAGAAGGAAAGGGAGTTGTTTTATACATGAACCAAGAGGGAAGAGGCATTGGACTCCTAAACAAACTTAAAGCTTATAACTTGCAAGAAGAAGGCATGGATACCGTAGAAGCCAATATCCACCTGGGATTTCAAGCCGACCAACGTGATTATGGACTGGGCGCACAAATCTTGAGAGAATTGGGCATCAAAAACATTAAACTCATTAGCAACAATCCTAAAAAACGCGCTGGCTTGAGTGGGTATGGACTAAATATCGTTAATACTGTTCCCATCATCATCGAACCCAATCCCCATAACGAAGGATATCTGAATACCAAGAGAGATAAAATGGGACATGAAATTTAGTTTTTGGTTGAAAGTTTTTGGGTTAAGGTTTAAACTTTAAACCAAAAACTTTCAACTAAAATTACTTTCCAAAAAGCATATCAAACTCCGTCCTATTTTAGTTTTTGGGTTAAGGTTTAAACTTTAAACCAAAAACTTTCAACTAAAATTACTTTCCAAAAAACCTATCAAACTCCGTCCTAAACGAAATATTCCCCCCAGTCCTGTTTCGTTTTCCCGACGTAGAAAAATTATCAAAACTACTCCTGTAAAAAAAGGAAGTCCTGAACTTTCCGTCTGGGGATATTTTATATTCCACATTTACATCAGGTAGAAATAGGAATGATTGTGAATTGCTGGAAAAAGAATTGCCTCCTACCGATGAAAAATTAAAATCACTGCCAAATGAAATCACTAGTTTGTTGTTGACCAAAGATTTTATAAACTGCAAGCTTACATTTTCCCTGAAATTATTTTGTGAACTACCTGAGGAACTTCCTGTTCCTGATAATCCCGAGGATGTAAGGGATCTTGAATAATTCAAATTTACATCAACAGAAGATCCTAGCACTTTCGAAAAAAAGTTTTGTATGCTGCTGGATAAAATCCCATTGATTACCCCAGAAATTGTTGTGTTAATCAACTCACTATTTAGGTCGCTCGCTACCACCGCTGCCTGTGGCGCAAAACTTTTAAATACTATGAGGTAGGTTGACTGCTTACTAACCTCAAGTGCATCCCTATTGATTGTTTTCAACTTGCTTTCTATGGTTGAATTATTCCTGACAGTACTGTTTTGTGGTATAACAATTTGAAAAGTTGGATTGGGCTTATTCAAAGTTCCTGAAAGATTACACCTTACTTCCACATCACTAATTTCTCTCAATACATCTGAACTTACCCCTGAAACTGTTGAACTACTTGGGTCCGTAAATAATGTGCTCATCCTTACTTTCTCTGCTAAATAGACTGCATCAATGTTAATCTCTGCATCTAAAGGATCTCCTGTCCAACTAATATAACTACTGCCTCCTACTAACTTAAAGGGCTTTTTAAAAATATCCTGAAAATTGAAATTATAATTTCCACTTTCAATATTGTATTTTCCAATCAATGAAAGATTTTCACTGGTTCCAGTATGAATTTTTAAATTTCCATTGCCAACACCTGATATAATATCTCCTGTTAGCTCATCTAAAACCACATTCATTTTTAACAGCGGTGATGCTGTTAAATCTAAGTCTATCGTAAGCTTTGCCGCTGTTGACTTTATATCCGCTTTCATCTCTTGTCCATAAGTAGTCCACACAATAAAATCTACATCTGCACTTTGCTTGCTGCTGGTTGATGTAAGTATATTGATGGTTGAACTGTCCACCGGCGCTCCACTTACATACATTTTTATGTCCTCTTCAGGGCCTGTTAAACTGAAGTTGAACTTTGCTATTGCTTTGCCATGAAACAAATTGTTGTTCTCTTTTCTTGTATTCAACGCCAATAACTTACTAGTATTGGCTGTTATGTTGTACTTGAATTTCCTAAAAAAATGATGGTCTAAACTGCCCTTTAACGTTGCCTGATTTCCATAAATATCTTTTAATTTTATGGTACCAAAATTAATTTGGTCTGGTTTAAACTCTATGGTGGGGTCAACCAATTGATAGGTACATTGCGTATAAGCGACAGTCAGCTTGCCTTTGCTCACTTTTACTTCTCCTGTTAAATCGGGCTCTTCAAAATTTCCATGCAACCTCAATCTGCCATTTGCAGTGCCTTCTAAATCACTGAACACAACATTGAGGTATTTTTCTAAAATTGAAAGTTTTACGTTCTTTACATCAATGTCTGTATCAATTTGATCTTTTACATTGTCTGCTAAATTTAGCTTTCCTTTTATCCCAAACAGATAATCAGGATTATTGGATTCCAAAAAATAACTTGCTCTCTTTTCTTCCTTGTCCCAAAATGCATTGATGGTTGTAATTCCTATCGAGTCTTCTTCAAACCTAGTCTTATCAGTTTGTGCATTCAAATACAGTTTTAACTTGTCGAATGGATCTTCTATCGTAAGGTCTCCTGTCGTAATACCCTGTATCCTCGGTTCTTTGAGTACAAAGGGCAGTAACTCTCCCAAGTTTACTTTGGTAAGTGTTAGAATGATATTTTGTGGACTATTTGCTTCTGGTGGAAGGGCAATGATGCTGATTGTTTGATCGCCATTGCTCAACTTAAAATTATTGGCATTTAACTTGGCGCGACTAATCAATACTTCACCATCTTTTTCAATGTTCCATGTCTTTTCATTAAACACCAAGGTTGATGGATTGAAATTAATTCGAATTCCATCGGATAAATTGCTCACATAAGCTGAAAGATTAGCTCCGTATAAAGATTGCTCCGAAAAAGTATGCACATCAACCCGCGATAAATTGCGTGATGACCTTATCGTGATTTCATTGTTGGGAAAAGAAAGGCTGTCATTGAAGACAACTGAACTTGCTTTTGTCCTAACTATCAAGCTGTCTATATTGCCTTCTGCCTTGATGAAATAATCATATACTGACAACTTGTTGTATGAGAATTTTGGAATCTCTGCAGTGATATTGAACAACTTATTTTTGGTATTGAGCCCTCCTGTGATTTTACTGTTGTTGAAACCTGTTATACCTACATCAAGCAACTTTAAAAATGAATTTGTATTTTTAAATGTGATGTCAAATGCAATATCCTGGTCTTTTTTTAATGGAACAACTTTATCAAAATACAACGGATAATATTTGCTGAAATATTGGTTGAACGTATTCCTGAGCAATGCATAATCAAAATTTCCTTGCATGTTAACATCAACATCACTTCCTTCTAGAATCAAGGTTCTATAGGTTCCTTTTTTATCAGAAACTACAATCAAACTATCCATCACATAAGCCTGGTCTTCTCTGATTAACACAAGGTCATTAAATTTTATTTCCCCTTTGATATTGTCAATATTATCTCCATCTAACTCTGCATGGGTTCTTCCTGAAAATTCAATAGGCAGCGACATGATTTTTAGTTCCTTCAAATTCGATGTTAGTACTTGTGCATCTACAATAATATGTGGTAGCGGGTTTTTGAAGTTTATTTTTGCACCAAACCTGCCATCTAAATTATTGTCCTGAATATCTAATTTTACATCCAGCAATTGATTCTTGAAATCTCCTTTTGCCTTCACATTGTTGTATGAATATCCATTGAACTGAACAGAACTAAGGTCAGTATCAAATACTATATTTTTTATCCCATTAGTTTTAATAACAAACGTTCCTGAAGTTGTTCCCAATTCTGGCATGCCCAAAAGCTTACCTGCATTGAATTTTAGCAATTCTCCCTTTGCATCAATTTTTATAGATTCAGCGGCAACATCCTTGATTTTTAATTCCGTTTTGATGTTTCCAAGTTTAGTTTTCAACTCTCCTTGTACATCAATATCTTTTGTATTCCCCCTTATCAAACCACTGAATGAGGATGCTTCAATTTTTTTTAAATCAATCCCTTTTATAGTTTTTAAAAATGGAGTCAATAAAAAAATATCTTCAGGTGTTGTTTGTAGCGCAGCATTCATCAACATATATTCAAAACGGTCTGCATCTGGTAATCCAGCCATTTTGAAGTTTCCACTCAGCACCGTTCCTTTACCATATCGTATGCTTAAATCGTTTGATTCAAG
>CANLED010000074.1 GCA_947489175.1 Chitinophagaceae bacterium
AAAAATATGAACAACAACCAATTCGATCTAGATTCTATTGAATTAATGTACAATTCTGGCCTGCATGCTGTAGTTGAAAATATTTTTAAACTCATTCGGCTAGAGATAAAAAAAGGAAACACTATAAAAATTTTTAGAAAATCTTCTGATTACGAAACAACCATAAATAATTTGGAAGAATTGGAACCAATTTATATCTCAGTTATAAAGAGATAAGCGATTCGTTCTGATTACGTAGAAAGCAATAAAATTTACTTAGGGTCATTACGCGTTATTACTGAATTTGAAGGAATACTTGGATCATGCAACAGATGCTGCTTTTAATTTAGGTTAAATTTACAGTATAACCTTCTAAAATGAGCACTTTTACCTTTGACCTAAGCACAATTGAAAATATTTATTTCAGTGGATTAATCAATGAAGTAGATGAAATTTTTAATTTCATGTCTAATAAAATCAAAGACGGTAACATTGTTTTTTTGGTTCGGAAATTAGATCAGAACCATACCGAAACTATAGAAATTTTTTGCGAAAATGCAGACCTCTTAAGTTATCAGAATAAATTTATGCTCCTACATCATATTTCTATAAATAAGTTGTTTGAAAATAGGTTTAATAGCCGAGAATCTTTGTCCATCTAATTAAGGAGTTAGAAAACTTCCCAAAACAAACACTCAGCCATTATTTCAGTAAAAAATAAATTCCCCTTTGCTTAACACAATTTCTCCGAACATCCTCCTTTAAACAGCTTGTTTCCATTGCAACTTATGTCGTATTTAAGGTAAAAATTGATAAAAACCCGAATTTTCATATTTTACCAAAAGTTTCATTAATTTCAATGCATGGGCAATTCATCACGCAGGAGTGCAATTAAAAACATTGTTTTAGGGTCTGTTGCAGTTGGGGGCGTAACCTCTTCAAGTATAGCAGCAACCTCCCCTAAAAACGCATCCATTAAACCAATGAAATTGAAAGGAAACATTAACCACGCAGTTTGTCGCTGGTGCTACTCTTCTATTCCACTTGAAGAATTATGTAAGTCTGCCAAAGAAATAGGCATCAAAGCAATAGATCTTGTTGGACCTAAAGATTGGGAAATATTAAAGAAATATGACCTTTATTCTTCCATGTGCAACGGTGCTGAAATCAACTTGGTTGATGGCTTTAACGATACCAAATTCCACGAAAAACTAATACAGAATTATACCGAAATGATTCCATTGGTTGCAAAAGCTGGTTACAAAAACCTAATCTGCTTTTCCGGCAACAAGCGCGAAAAAGACGATGAAACAGGATTAAAAAACTGCACCGACGGTTTAAAAAAGCTCACCGGACTTGCTGAACAACATGGTGTAACCCTCGTTATGGAGTTGCTCAATTCAAAAATAAACCACAAAGACTACCAATGCGACACTTCCAATTGGGGTGTTGAATTGTGTAAACGTGTGGGTTCAGAAAACTTCAAACTTCTTTACGACATCTACCACATGCAAATTGACGAAGGAGATGTGATAAGAACTATCCAAGACAAACACCAATATTTTGCCCATTACCATACTGGGGGTGTGCCTGGTAGAAACGAAATCAATGAAACTCAGGAACTCAATTATCCGGCTATTATGAAGGCTATTGTTCAAACTGGTTTCAAAGGCTTTGTAGCCCAAGAGTTTATCCCAACTTGGCCCGACAAAATTGCTGCCTTAAAACAAGCCATTACTATTTGTGATGTCTAATTTTAGTTTGTTTTTGGATTAAATTTGAACTTTATTCTCAAATTTTTGTGTTTTTACTACCATGAAGGAAACTTATCATTTCGATGCAATTGTTATAGGGTCCGGAATTTCAGGGGGATTTGCTGCTAAAGAATTATGTGAACGTGGACTTAAAACCGTTGTACTCGAAAGAGGTACAATGGTTGAACACATCAAAGATTATACTACTGCAAGCAAAAACCCTTGGGAAATACCTCATGCAAATAAATTGGGTACTGAAGACCAAAAAAAACACCATGTACAGTGCAGACATTATTCCATTGGTGAAGACAACAAACGCTATTACGTTAACGACTTAGAAAATCCTTACGAGGAAAAGCAGCGATACGATTGGGTTAGGGCAGATGTATTTGGTGGGCGGTCGTTGTTGTGGGGACGTATATCATTACGTTGGAATGATCTTGATTTTAATGCCAACTTGAAAGATGGGCACGGGGTTGATTGGCCAATAAGGTACAAAGACCTCGCACCATGGTATGATCATGTAGAAAAATTTGTTGGCATAAACGGAAGCAGGGAAGGCTTGGATATTTTGCCAGACGGCATTTTTCAGGCACCTTTTGAAATGACTTGTGTTGAAAAAGAGGTTAAAGCAAGAATCGAAAGCAAATACCCTGGACGAAAACTAATTCATTCTCGTTCTGCAAACCTAACAGCTCCACTTGATGGGAGGTCTGCCTGCATGAGCAGAAATCTTTGTCACCGCGGTTGTCCATTCGGTGCTTATTTCAGCACACAATCTTCAACGCTGCCAGCGGCAGCTAAAACAGGAAACCTTACCATAAGGACAGGGGCAGTAGTGAACCGCATCATATATGATGAAAAAACCCAAAAAGCCAGTGGGGTTGAAGTAATTGACAGGGAAACCCTAAAAACCTATGTTTATACCGCTGATCTTATTTTTCTAAACGCGTCAACCATAGCAACATCGTATATTTTGTTGAATTCAACCAGCAGTCGCTTTCAACGAGGCATGGGAAATGATTATGATTTGGTAGGAAGACACCTAATGGATCATCATAAAAATCCACACATGAGTGCCGAAGTTGAAGGCTTTGAGGATAAATACTATTATGGAAAAAGGCCTACCGGTATTTTTATTCCAAGGTTTAAAAATATCCATACCCAAGAAAAGGATTTCATTCGTGGGTACAATTACCAAGGTAGTGGCTATAGAGATAAGGGAATTCCTTCAAATGAAATTGGAGCAGCCCTGAAAGAAAACAGCACAGAGGCTGGAAGCTGGAGAATAGGTTTCGGGTACTACGGCGAAACACTCCCTTATGCTGACAATAGAATTACGCTTAACAACAACATTAAAGACATTTATGGTAGGCCCGGACTTTCCATCGATTGCTCTTTCAAGGAAAACGAAAAGGCAATTTTTAAAGATGCCACAAATACGATGAGAGAAATGATGGAGGGTATTGGGTTGAAAAACGTCAAAGAAAACAATACCATTTCATTCCCGGGCAATGCAAACCACGAAATGGGTACAGCCAGGATGGGACATGATGAAAAAACCTCTGTCCTAAACAAATGGAATCAACTCCATGCAGTTAAAAACGTATTCATCACAGACGGATCATGCATGACATCCAGCTCATGTGTAAATCCATCACTTACTTACATGGCATTAACGGCAAGAGCGGTCGACTATGCTTTAAAAAAGGGTAAATAACAGCAAAGAGCTTCTTTTCTGGCTGATTCTGGTTGTTGGGCTTCAATGTCTGATGTCTAATTACTACTTTTGCACCATGCTAAAAAGTACGCTTTTAAAAGCAGCTGATGCTGCAGGCAAACTGATTCAGGAAAGAATCAATGGAAAATTTTCAATTGAGTTTAAAGATGGTCCAAATAATTTGGTAACCGAAGTTGACAAGGCCTCCGAAGCGCTCATCATGGAAATCATCAAAAAAGAATTCCCAGGTCACTTCATCCTTTCAGAAGAAATTGGAGAGATAAAGATGGATTCAAATTACAAATGGATCATTGATCCCATTGACGGAACCATCAATTTTGCCAATGGAATTCCACTTTGTTGCGTAAGCATTGGGATTGAAAAAGACGGCAAAATGATTATGGGCGCGGTTTACAACCCCATGTTAAACGAGTTCTTTTTTACAGAAAAAGGACAAGGTGCTTTTTTAAATGACAAACGCATTGAAGTAAGCAAGCAACACCAGGTTAAACACGCATGCTTGGTAACCGGATTCCCATATACTTACCTCGATACACCCAATGGTCCACTCGAAGTTTTCAGCCGACTCATACACGAAGGAATTCCAGTACGCCGTCTCGGTTCTGCGGCCATCGATCTTTGTTGGGTTGCTGCCGGGAGGTTCGACGGGTTTTATGAGCATAAGCTCATGGCATGGGATAGTGCAGCAGGATTTTTAATGGTTGAAGAAGCAGGCGGTGTTGTAACCGATTTCAAAGGACACGAATATTCTCCTTATCAACCCCATATTGTAGCAACCAATGGAAAAATCCACGATGAGTTGCTTCGTTGGATTTCAAACACACATCAATAAAAAATAATTATGTCTAGAACAGAAGTAAAGGATTATGGGGAGTTTGGACTCATCCATCACCTGACAAAAAACATAGAGCTCCAAAATGCATCTTCCGTATTAGGAGTAGGAGATGATGCAGCAGTGATTGATCATTTTGGGAAGCAAACTGTGGTTTCAACAGATATGTTGATTGAAGGTGTGCATTTCGATTTATCATATACCCCCTTGAAGCACCTTGGATATAAATCGGTAATTGTAAACCTCAGCGATATCTATGCAATGAATGCCACACCGACGCAAATACTTTTGAGTGTTGGCTTCAGCAGCAGGTTCAGTGTGGAAGCGATTGAAGAGTTTTACGAAGGAGTGTATGCAGCATGCGAAGAACATGGTGTTGATTTGATTGGAGGCGACACATCATCATCACAAAAGGGATTTATCATTTCCATCACCGCCATTGGAGAAGCAACACCAGAACAGATTGTAAAAAGATCGACAGCCCAGAAAGGCGATTTGATCTGTGTTTCAGGAGATCTTGGCGGCGCTTATATTGGTTTGCTATTTCTTGAAAGAGAAAAAAGAATTTATTTGGAAAGTCCAGGCGTACAACCCGATCTCGAAAATGAAACTTATGTCATAGGCAGGCTGCTAAAACCCAATGCTAGAAAAGACATTCATGAATTGCTTGAAGAAAAAGGGATCATACCAACATCTATGATGGACATCAGCGATGGATTGAGTTCAGAGCTGCTGCATATTTGTGAGAACAGTGCTGTTGGGTGTGTGATTTACGAAGAAAAACTTCCTGTTTCAGAAGAATCAAGGAAGGCTGCATATAAATTTGAGATAGACCCAACTGCCTGCGCACTCAGTGGTGGGGAAGATTATGAATTGCTTTTCACCATCAAGCAGGAAGATTACGAAAAAGTTACGCTCAATGAAAAAATCAGCGTAATTGGTTATGTAACGGAGGCCGGGGAAGGTGCAAAAATCAAAACCAAAGGAGGTAATACCTATAACATTACCGCCCAAGGTTGGAATGCGTTTAAAGAGGGGTAAGGTTTGAGGAGCATATTGTAAATAGCTTTTTTTATGATAAGAACCATGCTCTTTTCTGCGGCATTGTTGTGTTTGTTCAACACCAAAGCTCAAGACAGAAAACACAACCTTCGGTTTGATTCAATTCCAATCAGGTGGGATGAAGCCTTCCCTATGGGAAATGGAATGATAGGCGAATTGGTTTGGGCCAAAGACGGAAAACTTCGTTTCTCTTTGGACCGGGCTGATTTGTGGGACTCAAGACCAATGAGTGGGTTGCATAGAAAAGAGTTCAGTTACAAATGGGTACAAGAGCAGGTTGCCAAAAAAGACTACAAACCAGTTCAGGATTATTTTGACAGACCATACGACAACGAACCGGCACCTACAAAAATACCTGGAGGTGCTTTGGAATTCAACATGTCTGAATGGGGAGAAGTGCGTAATGCAGAACTAGACATCAGTACAGCAACAACATTGATAACATGGAGCAAGGGCATCTCTCTAAAAACCTTTGTACATGCTAGCAAACCAATAGGCTGGTTTAGGTTTGAAAACATTCCTACAAATTTTGACATTCAACTAATTGGCCCACAGTACAACGGTACGGTAAAAAATATTGGCGATCCTGTAGGCGGGGATGACTTGAGCCGGCTTGGTTACGAACAAGGAAACATAAGCAAAAACAAAAACACCATTACTTACGTACAAGAAGGGTGGGGTGGATTTAAATACCGCATCACGGTTCAGTGGAAACGTGACTCAAAAAACAATGTTGAGGGAGTTTGGACAATCAATACAGAAACAAAAAAGCAACATTTACCACCGTCGGACAGCAATTTTCTTGCTTCCAATATCAACAAAGGATTTCAACAAGAACAAAAATCCCATTTGTTTTGGTGGAAGAATTATTGGAGCAAATCGGCAATTGCTGTGCCAGATTCCATCATCGAAAAACAGTGGTACCAAGAACAATACAAGTTTGGTTCTACATCCAGAAAGGGAGCTCCTCCAATTTCTTTGCAAGCGATCTGGACGGCAGATAACGGCAGAATACCCCCTTGGAAAGGAGATTATCACCATGATTTGAATACGCAACTAAGCTACTGGCCTTCGTATAGTGGCAATCATTTAGATGAAGGGATTGCCTATCTAGATCACCTAGACGAAAACAAGGCAAATTACAAACGATTTACAAAGTTATATTTTGGGGTTGAAGGCATTGCTGTTCCCGGTGTTACCACACTCGATGGAACTGAAATGGGTGGATGGATACAATATTCCCTTTCTCCAACTGTGTCATCATGGCTATCCCATCATTATTACATGCAGTGGCGTTATGGTATGGACAGAGAATTTCTTAAAAAAAGGGCTTACCCGTGGATCAAAGATGTGGCGGTTTTTCTTGAGAACATCACTACCATAGATAAAAATGGGTTCAGAAAACTTCCCATCAGTTCTAGTCCAGAAATAAACGACAACAGTTTAAGCGCTTGGTTTTCGGAAAACACCAACTACGATTTATCGCTCATGAAATTCAATTTCGGTGCAGCCAAAGAGTTGGCAACGGAACTTGGATTAAAAAATGAAGCTGCACATTGGGATAGTATCCTGCATCAATTTTCAGATTTCGCTTTATCAGAAAACCACGAATTGAAATTTGCGCCATCGCTATCATACGGCGTTTCACACAGACATTTCTCTCATTTGATGGCCATTCATCCACTTGGGTTGATTAAATGGGAAAATGGCGATAAAGAAAAGGAAATCATCCGCAATACAATCTCGTTGTTAGATAGCATTGGGCCAGACTATTGGTGCGGTTATTCTTATGCATGGGAATCAAACATCAAAGCACGGGCAAAAGATGGCGAAGGTGCAGCCAAAGCCCTACAGATATTTGCAAATGCTTTTTGTTCCACCAATGGTTTTCACCTGAATGGAGATCAAACAAAATCAGGTTTGTCTAAATTTCAATACAGGCCATTTACGCTCGAGGGCAATTTTGCATTTGCTTCAGGCCTCCAAGAGATGATGCTGCAATCTCATGCCGGCTATATTGACGTAATGCCTGCTGTTCCTGCATCTTGGAAGAACATCTCCTTTAAGCAACTCAGAGCAGAAGGTGCTTTTCTAGTTGATGCAACAAAAAAAGAAGGGAAAATAACAACAATCAAGATCAAATCAGAGAAAGGAGGAACAACGAGGATTAGGCTGCCCGCTTCCCAAACAACGAAAAAAATTGTGGGGAAAATCATTGTTTTGAATGAAAAAGATGGGATGCTAACGGCTAGATTTCAACCCGGAGCGGAACTGATCCTTACTTTAAATTAAACCATCAATTACACAAAGCCGTCTTTCTTGTTATCACACGACCCAACTCCTTTACTTTTCCGTAATGGTCAACATGATAAAGAATATCTGCATAATCAATCGGACAATCGCTGATACTTTTGTTCAATAAAATAAGGAAGCCGTCTCTGGTTTTTGCAAACCGAGCCGGTGGGAAATAAGTGTTCAAAGCAATATAAAACAAGGCATCATAGGGTGACTTAACAATTGGTATCATCTGACCCAAGGATTCGATGCTGTTTGCATTTAATATAAATCCGGATTTTGTGACGGCTATAAAATAATGGGTACATATACCAGGGGGGCAATCATTCCCGAAACCTTTTGTTTCACTTTTTATTTTCCAGGGTTCTTGATTGGCTTCTACATTTTTTAAGTCTTCCCACTTTACAATATTTTCTCCACGCATCAATATTGTGTCTTCTTGATAATCTTCAGATGATGATGATCCCCTTACCCGAACAATGGCTGTATAAATTAAAGAATCTGAAAATGACAAAGAGGAAACATTGAATTTAGAGTCAAGAAATTTGAATTTTGTAAGATTGATTTTTACGTCTCCTATGCGATACAATCCAGCGCTTCTTTCAATAGCCGAATAATCGCTGTCGTTCCGTAGACGCATTGTTAGGTTGTACGGGTTTTCCATTTCTTCAAGCGAAAGCTTACTCACTTCTTGCTTAACTGAAATCATTGCAGGCGAACAAGCATATAAAACAAAGCAGACGCCTATAAAAAGGAAAGATTGTTTAGCCATTAGATTGAATTAAATAAAGTTAAATCATCTTTAAGGGATCTTACCCGAAAAATCACTTAAA
>CANLED010000075.1 GCA_947489175.1 Chitinophagaceae bacterium
AATGAATATGGAATACTGTCGCCCAAAAACTCATACTCAGGAGAACTCAGGGAACCCCGAATCAACTGTAGATGGGAATTAAACCTGTCAATTGGAAATATTAAACCATAAAATTGATTGGCTTGACCGTCAATAATAAGACTATTGGCAAAACAAAATTCTTTTTCGGGTTGTTTAAAATCATAAATGTGCTTGAACGTACGACCAGCAACACTATAAGCCATTAGTTCAAAATTATACTTAGGATTTACTGCTTGATCTCCCGTTTTACTTCCATAACCTCCAATGATATAAGCAGTATCAGTAGCTGCATTGGTTCCCAAAGCAGAAAGATAACGGGGCATGAAAAAATCACCTTTGGTTTTAAGAACTTCCCATGTATGATCCTGAAAACTATATCGTTGAACAAGATTTTTGTAATGAAGCATGCCATAACCACCAATGATATAAAGAGCACTGTCAACATTTGAAATAAACTTATTAGCCTGCCAAAACTCTGTAAGTTTAGGTTTTTCTGAGAAATTTAACTTCCAAGAATTTTCTAAGTCATCATAGGCTGATACGGTTTTTTCGTCTATAAATAAATTGTACAACTTATTAACTCTATCATCAAAAATTGACTGATTACCTGCAGGTAAAATTTGCCGGCTTTTTGAAAGTTTAGAGCTGGATAGCTCGTTTGTTTTAAAAGAAAATTTGTGCAATGTATCAACCGAAATAATATACAATATTTCATTTTTTTTATCAAATGCAACGCTGGGGGTAGACGTGGTTTCAACTGTTTGAATCTGATTCCAATTAAGATATCTAGGTGCAATCCAAAGAGGATTTTTTATCTCTGCAACTTTCTTTCCAACTATATCCATTGCCGTATTACCGCTTGTCTCCGACAAAGGAAAAAAGTATTTTCTTTTGTTGTTTTGTACAATATCAATGTCTTTAAGATGCATCGGAGGAACATCAATTGTTTTATTTGGTTGCAGGTTGCTGGTCCCAAAAAAAACTTTGCAACAAGTTGTATTGGTAAAGTTTAGTTTGCTTTTGGTGACTAAACGATTGTCTAAGAATAAATTTACCTCCTTAAGAATTTTATCAAACCTGATTTCACAATGATTCCATTTGCCAAACAAACTAGTCGAATCAATTTTAAAAGAATGAGAAAAAGATTCTCCAACAACAAAATTAAAATTTCCAAATTTATCAACAGATACTATATCTATGTTCTGGTTATCTGTAGTTATTACCCTTATCACGTATCCAAAATATCCATTAAGCCCAGGCACAAATTTAAGATCAAAAGATATTTGGGTATCCTCGTTTAAACACAGTGGTTCTCCCGGAGTTAAATTGAGAGATGTGCGTTTTTCAGGTATTGATTCATGACTGAAAAATTGCAAACCATAAGATTGGCTGTATAATTGACCAGAAAATAAAAGCAAGCCTGTTATTAAATAAAGAAAATTCTTCATATACAATGAAACAGTTACATAGTAAAAATACTCTAATCTTGGAAAAGAAAGACAATAATACAACTAATATGATTGTCAGGAATTGGAATTTAAAGGGGGGTTAAATAAATAATTAAACCCTTTATTAACCGAATATTCTTATTCGGATGGTCCAATTATGTTTCCATACTAGGAATTTTGTAATTTGAAATATTGTAACTTTATTCAATGAACATTACGTTTATCGACAAAAAGACCATAGTCAATCTTATCGAGCAGCACCAGCATGAAATATTGAATTATGGTGTTGAACGTATTGGATTATTTGGATCTTTTGTTCGAGATGAGCAAACAGACTCATCCGATATTGACTTTCTTGTTCATTTTTCTAAAGGATCAAAAACCATTCATAACCTAGTTGGACTTGGCGATTTCTTGGAAGATTTAATGGGAAGGAAAGTGGAAGTGATTACAAAAGAATCCATGTTAGTTTAAAGTTGATGGTTTAAAGTTTAACAAACAAGACACTACCATAAAACTTTAAACCTTAAACTTTCAACTATTTAGGCTTGAAGGTTTAATGAAGAACAGAATAAACTTTAAACCCCAAACTTTCAACTATTTAGGCTTAAAGGTTTAATGAACAGCTAAATAAACTTTAAACCCTAAACTTTCAACTAAAGAAATTCCCTATTTTTAATCATGAAAAAATCATTCCTATTATTACTCATTGTTGCTTCATCAGCAACGTATGGCCAAAAAGCCCTCAAAATCATCACTGTTGAAGAAACAGAACGCATCGAAAAAATGCTTTCTTCCGATGCAATGGAAGGCAGAAGAACATTTTCTCCTGGGATAGACAAAGCGGCTTCTTTCATTGCTTCAGAATTTGAAAAAACAGGATTGCAGAAATTTAACAACGCAAACTCTTATTTGCAATCCTTTGCCATGATCAAAGCAAAGCCTACAAAACAAAGCATTGTTTTCGACGGCGCTGAAATTGATGCCAAAAAAATCTTAATCCTATCACCTAAAGCATCTGTAAATGCTACAGAAAAATCTGGGTATCAAATAGTGAAAATTGCCAAGGGAATGAACTTTGCTACTGAAGTGCGTAAACTACTTTCTTCCCCAAAAAATACAATCGCCATTGCAGATTCATCACATACCGGCATGTTTGGTCGATTTACCCAAATGCGCAATCAAATGTTTTCAACACAACCCAATGTTGTGATGGTTCTTGGTTCAGACATGCCCAAAACCTTTGCCATTCAGGCTTCCCAAGAAATCACCGAAATGCCGTTGGCTAACGTGGTGGGTGTATTGCCTGGAAAATCAAAGCCCAATGAAATCGTGATTTTCTCAGGACATTATGATCACCTTGGTATCGACAGCAAGCGCATGGTGAACAACGATTCAATTTATAATGGAGCAAATGATGATGCTGCTGGAACTACCGCGATGATCATGCTTTCCAAGTATTACAAGAAATTAAACGACAATGAAAGAACCATCATTTTTGCTGCTTTTACAGCTGAAGAAGTGGGTGGATTTGGAGCGCAACATTTTTCCAGACAATTTGATCCTGCGTCTGTTGTTGCCATGTTCAACATTGAAATGATTGGCACTGAAAGCAAATGGGGTAAAAATAGTGCTTATATCACTGGATTTGAGAAAACTGATATGGGTGCCATCCTCCAAAAAAACCTAGACAATACAGGCTTTACTTTCCATCCTGATCCATATACTGATCAAAATCTTTTTTATCGTTCAGACAATGCAACCCTTGCCAGGCTTGGTGTTCCGGCACATACCATTTCAACATCTAAAATGGACAGTGAAGCAAACTACCACAAAGCAAGCGATGAAATTGGAACATTGGATTTGGAAAATATGACAGCCATCATTCGTTCAATTGCGCTGAGTGCAAAAGGAATTGTTTCAGGAAAAGATACGCCTACAAGGGTTGATACTTCTGCGCTTAAATAAGCCCCAACGCTTTAAATTCTTTCAACAATACCTAACAAAAAGACCGAAGCTGTTACGCTTCGGTCTTTTTTATGTTGATAATTATAAATTAATATCCAGGATTCTGTTTCAAATAACCAGGTAAATTTGATGCACCGTCAATCGCAGTTTGCGGAATTGGAAATACACGCTTGTTCTTATCTGCGTTGTTCTTTTCTGTCCAAGCTCCTTCTATGTAATAGGGTATATTAATATTAACAAACATTAAATTGTTTGCTGAAGTCTTGTGAAATAGCTTCATAAATTCATCTATTGAATAAGGTAAATTCAAATGACCTGCCTCATTGATAAATTCATAAATTATGTTTACTTTAACCGATAAATTACAAACTATGAAAGCTACTTTTCTTTTGATCATTGTGATGTTTAGTTTTGGTTTCGTTGGATTCAGCCAAACCAAAAGCTTTTTAGACGTACCCTACATAGAGGTCAACGGCTATGCTGATACCTTGGTAACACCAAATGAGATTTTCATCCGCATCACGTTATCTGAGGCCGATACAAAAGACAAGATTTCATTGGAAGAACTGGAAAAACGCATGGTCGCCGGGATGAAGGTGTTGGGTATCAACACTGAAAAGGAACTCACTACATCAAACATCCAAAGTAATTTTCGATACTATGCACTGAAACAGAAGGATGTGCTTAAAACAAAGGAATACAAGTTAAAGGTGGGAGATGCTGTGCTGGCAACAAGGGTCTTCATGAAACTGGAAGAACTTGGCATCGCCAATGCAGAGGTAGAGAAGGTGGGGCATTCAGACATCACCAAGATTAAAAACATTTGCAGAACCAGGGCCATCTTGGATGCAAGAGAAAAAGCGATTTCATTAACAAAACCCATCAACCAACAAATTGGAGGTGCCTTGTTGATATCTGATTACAGCAATGATGCAGATGGACAAGTTCAAGTAGCTAAACAAGATGGACTCAGAATGATGAGGGCAGGTGCTGAATCTGTAGCACTTCCACAAATAGATTTTGAAAAAATAAGAATTACGTTGACGGTAGCGGTTAAGTTTTTGATTAAATAGGTGATGTGCTGGATTCCCTGCAGATAGGATGGAATCAGTCATGGGCAATTGATTAGACATAAGGCGATTCTCTTTAGGATCACTTTTCTTATTTTTCAGATATATTTTTAACTAGCCCCGAAATAGATACATTTATTTGATCAACAGCGCCTTTTCCTTCTCAGCAGAGGAACTACAGTTAAGATTCCTAAATTTTAAAAAGAGTAGGTATGCCGTAAATGAGGGTGTTCCCCTTTTTTGAGTAAATGCAAGTGATAAGTTGGTTCTTGGCTAAGATTTAATGGCAAACTATACTGAATATTCATAAAATTTCACTAAAATTTTACTTATAACTAAAATATAATCCTCAAATAATCATAATTTTATATAACATTTTATTCAAAAGTGAATTACGATATTATAGAATTAGATGAATTTTCTGGGAAAGGAGCAACCGTCTATTCTATACTGCTAGAGGGTGATGATGAAACACTATTTGATCACTTTGTTGATGAAAATAAACAAAATCATTTTGAAGAGGTAAAGTCGATCGTAAACAGACTTGAAATAATTGGAAAGCAAACTGGGGCAAGAAAACATTTTTTCAAGCAAGCTGAGGGATTACCGGGAGATGGAGTTTGCGCACTTTACGACGATCCTGAAAGTAAGTTAAGACTCTACTGTATAAGATATGGATCTGTTGCAATTCTTTTGGGAGGAGGAGGACATAAGCCTCCGGATATCAGAGCCTAGCAAGAGAGCGAAAAATTAACAAAAGAAGCAAAATTAATTATACAGGTTTCTATAGATATCATGCAAAGACTGAGAGATGGTGATGCTAAATGGTCAAATGATGGTTCAAGATTAATAGGAAATCTAACTTTTAAAAACGATGAAGATGAATAACACAACGAAGAGGCGTAAAAGCCAAATTATAAGTGAATTGCTTAATGAAATTACCCCAGTAGAAAAAATGCAAGCAAGCACCAAAATGACTTTAGCAGCTCGTATTGACGACCTCATATTGACAAGAGGTTATGGGAAAAGTGAATTTGCTGAGAAAGTGAATAAGAATCCTTCAGAGATTACAAAATGGTTAAGTGGCACTCAAAACTTCACTATTGATACCTTGTCGGAAATTGCAGTTGCATTAGAGATTTCAATAGCCGAACTTTTTGTCCCAAAGGAAATACAAGTGGTAAATGAAGTCCATTTCGTTTTAAATTTACAAAATGCACAACCAGGAGTGCCATATTATACACCTTTCAACGAAAGATTAGTTGAAAGATTTAATATCAACGCTAATGCAAATAAAAAAATTCGGCCTGTTTCAGTTTCAGAAATCCCTGCATAACTATGTCGCAAATTAAAAATCAAATGATTAATGCTGATATTCAACTTAAAGCAATTGAGTTATTATCAAATTCAATCACTCCCCCTTCAATCTCAGAAGTGCCATTGGTAAATTTTAATTTTAATATCAATATAGAGAGTAAGGTAGATCATTTAAAAAAGTTGCTATTTATAATTGTACATGTTGAAATCAAATGTGAGAATCAAAAATATCAATTAGGATCCATATCAGTTAGTTGTGTTTACAGTATTGCGAACTTTGAAGAAGTTGTAAAAATTGAATCAGATGGCAGAATAAATATTCCACAAACTCTTTTTGAAACATTAAACTCAATTTCAATTTCAACAACACGAGGTGTTATGTATTCAACATTTAAAGGAACATTTTTGCATAATGCATTCCTGCCAATTGTAAACCCTCGTGGTTTTCAAATAAATGAAACGGAGGCAACGTAATTGTTATTTTACCCTGCAGGTATTCAAATAATTAACCGTATACCACATTTGTCAAATGAATCAATATTTTGCAAATTCAGTCTAGGAAAAGGCGCAATGCCAGAATTGGCTACCGTGTTTAGATTTTACCCTACTGAAACAATGACATCAAGATTATAACAGACCAAGTTTCTCTTTACGCTTCGATTACCTTCTTTTTGAACTATCAAGGATTTCTTGACAGTTGACTTTTTAAATAACCTTTTCTCTTTGAAGCAGTTATTGATATGTAAACTGATATTTTGGTTTGTTTGTCCAAATAATTCTGCTAATCCAGCTTACCTAAGTATCATTTACCGCTCATATAAATTCAATAATCAGCCATTTTGTTTTTGCTTAATTTGCGACCCTTAATGCAACTTTTAATACCTCAGCCATTTGCAAATACAGCATATTCCTTGTTCAGCAATTCATCTGATTAATAAATGAAGGAATTTTTAAATTAATTAACCCGATTTCGGTTTTGGAGTAATACAACATCATGAAATTCATTCTTACAACTTTCACGCTTATCATTTCTTTGCACCTATCCGCCCAGCAATCAACTATAACAGGCACTATCAGGGCAGGTGGAGAGGTAACAGGTGCGATAGTCACGTTGATTAAAGCAGCTGATTCCAGTGTGGTAAAAACAAACTTGTGCGAAGCCAATGGCAGTTTTGTTCTCTCAAACGTAATGGCAGGGAGTTATCTACTCAATATTTCACATGTGGGTTATAATCGCTTTTATACTAAACCCTTTACACTGGGAGCCAATCAACAGCTTCAATTTGAAACGATAACGCTGCAGGCCGCTTCAAAAGATTTGAAGGAAATTACAGTTACCGGTAAAAAACAATTTGTTGAACGAAAAATTGACCGACTGGTTATTAATCCAGATGCCATTATCGGAAATGCCGGTGGAAACGCTCTTGAAATACTTGAAAAAGCTCCAGGCATTCAAGTCGATGCCAATGGTAATATTTCCTTCAAGGGAAAGCAGGGAGCCATGGTCTTTGTTGATGATAAAGCCACTTACCTGACTTCACTAGATCTTGCCAACTATCTGAGGTCCCTTCCAGCAGGATCGATAGAAAATGTGGAACTCATGACCAACCCTCCAGCAAAGTATGATGCATCCGGCAATGCAGGAATCATCAACATAAGGCTGAAAAAAAATACCTTAAAAGGCTTGAACGGAAGCCTCAGCCTGGGTTATGGTCAAGGTAGGTATCACCGTACCAATAACAGTTTCAACATCAACTACAGACTCAATAAAATTAATTTTTACTCGAACCTTAGCTGGAATCAAAACCATTCATACCAAGATCTAACAATTAATAGAACGTATTTCACGCCAACAGGTATATACAGCTCTGCTTTTACCCAGAACTCGTATATAAAAAAAGAGGGTGAAGGACTGAACCTGCGACTTGGCGCAGATTATTACATCAGCAAGAAATCTACAGCCGGACTGGTGCTTTCTGGGTTTGAAAACAGAAACTTCTCACCAGTTGTAAATCGGTCAAAAGTCATGAACAAAAGCAATCAGGTTGATTCAACTGTGTTTGCAACCAACCCAGGCGATAGAAAATGGAAAAATGGTAGCATCAACCTTAATTATACTTACAAAATTGATGATAAAGGCAGTGAACTCTCAGCCAATGCAGACTATTTGTACTACAATGCAGATATTACACAGCTACTAGAAAGCTCCAACTTCAATCCTTCGAACATACTCACCAGCAAATCTACATTGCAATCATTGTTACCAGCTGCTCTGCGCATTCAAACATTTAAAACGGATTACCTCAAACCACTTCAAGGAAAGGCAAAACTGGAAGCCGGCATGAAATTCAGTCTCGTAAAAACCGATAATACAGCATCCGTTTTTGATATTTTCGGAAATAACAAAGTTCCCAACTATGAATTCAGCAATAAATTTCTGTATGATGAAAATATTAATGCTGGATACCTGAACTATTCCAAAGAAGGCAAAAAATTATCCTTTCAAACAGGTTTACGTATAGAAAATACCAATATAAGCGGTCAGCAATTGGGAAACCAAGTGATCAAAGACTCTTCGTTTGTGCGCAACTACAGCAATTTATT
>CANLED010000076.1 GCA_947489175.1 Chitinophagaceae bacterium
GTTACTGCTACCACTGCAGAAGGTTCCCCTGATGCAGAAGTTAGGGTAAGGGTTAGAGGCGGGATGTCAATTACTGGCGACAACACACCGCTTTATATTTTAGACGGAGTTCAAGTTGAAAATGCACTTGCCATCATATCACCTCAAGATATTCAATCAATTGATGTACTTAAAGACGCAGCTGCCACCGCCATTTATGGCGCCAGGGGCGCCAATGGTGTAATCGTAATTACCACTAAATCTGGAAGATCAGGCAAATTAAAAGTTGCCTACAACGGATTTACTGGCGTTAAAAATTTGCTCAAATCTTTGGATGTATTGAATCCTTATGATTTTGTGGTTTATCAATCAGAACGTACAAGAGGTAGCAGCACAGACAGCACATCATTTGCCAATAATTTCGGAAGGACATGGGATACTTTATCGAACTATAAAAATGTAAATCCCGTTAACTGGCAGGATGAAACTTTTGGCAGAACAGGATTTTTGCAAACCCACAATTTATCACTAAATGGAGGCGGAAAGAAACTTTCTTATAACCTCGGGTATACTTACAATGGTGATAGGGCTATTGTGCTTAACTCAAATTACAAAAGACATTTATTGAATTTTAAAACTGACTATCGGATTTCAAAAAAATTGAAATTAGGTATTAGCACTAGGTACATCAATCAAGGTGTTTTGGGTGCTGGTGTTTCTGACTCAAGAGGATCTTCTTACAATAGGTTGAGAAATTCAGTAAAGTATAGGCCTTTTCTTTCAGTCGGACAAGATATTGATGATTCAGATCCAATTGCAGACCCCAATGTGGGCAATGGTTTGAACTTGGTGAATCCAATAAAATTGGCCAATGCAGAGTTCAGGCAAAAAAAGACAGAAACCTACAATGGATCGATGAATCTTACGTACGACATTGTAAAAAATCTTTCTTTCAGGTCAACTTTTGGGTATGATCATACCAAACTGAATGATCAACAATACAGTGATTCAATAACACCATATGCAATTATTCAAGGAGCGGCTAAGGCAATTGCAGGCTTGGACACATCAAACAGAACGACCATCACAAATTCCAATGTTCTTTCTTATACCTTGAATAATTACAAAGGCAAGCATGATATCGCCATTGTTGTAGGAGAGGAGAGTTATGACCTCAGAACAGAAGCTAGGTCTAGCCTTTTCAGAAATTTCCCTGCTTTTACCCCTTATAATACAGCCTTTAAAGAAACAAGCTTGGGCTTGCCTTTCACCGGGTTCCCTAAATTGAACAAAACACGCTACACAAACATCTCTTATTTTGGAAGGATAAATTATGGATATGCAGATAAATACCTGTTTACATTCAACTTGAGGTCAGACGGTGCCTCTAAATTTGCACCAGGAAAACAGTGGGGATTTTTTCCAGCTGGTTCATTCGCTTGGAGGGCTAAAAATGAAAAATTCTTGAAGGACGTTGACTTCATCAGCGATTTGAAGTTGAGGGCAGGGTTTGGACAAGTAGGTAACAACAGAATCAGTGATTACCTGTTTTTGACAACCTACAGGAATGATGGAAATTATTTTTATGGTATAAACAACAACCCAATTCTTGCCTATTATTCATCAGGATTGGTAAATCAGGACTTGAAATGGGAATCAACCATCAATAGAAATTTCGGTATTGACATCAGTCTCTTGAATGGACGGGTTGAGTTGAATGTAGATTACTACAACAACTCATCAAAAGACCTACTGTTAAATGTTCCTGTTGCATCAACTTATGGATATTCAACACAGCTTCAGAATATTGGAAAAACATCAAACAAAGGTGTTGAAATCCAACTAAATACAGCCATTCTTAAAAGTCAAAAAGGCTTAAATTGGAATGCGAATTTCAACATTTCTTTCAATAAAAATAAAATTGTTGGTTTAGGTGTTAACCAAGACTTTTTCTATCCTGCAGCCAGTTGGGGTGTGTCTGGACAACCTGCTGATTACATTCAAAAGATTGGTTATCCAGTTGGGTCGATGTACGGATTTGTTACAAACGGGTTCTACGACATGAATGATTTTAACTACAACGATGCTACTAAAGAATATACCCTTAGATCAGGAGTAGCAACAAATAGCAGCATCATTGGACCAGTTCAGCCAGGGTCGATTAAGTTTGCTGATTTGAATGGGGATGGAAAAGTTGACATCAACAACGACAGAAAAATCATCGGAAATCCGACCCCTAAATTTACAGGTGGTTTCAACCAACAATTCAGTTATCAGAATTGGGATTTGAGTATGTTCTTGAATTTTTCAGTTGGCAACGATATTTACAATGCAAATAAGATAGAATTTACAAATGGATATACGGGCAATTCTAACATGCTTGATATCATGGCGAACCGTTGGAAAACGATTACGCCAACTGGACAAACGGCACAGTGGGTGTCTGGAAATCAGGTATATGGAATACCTTTTGTAGCCTTGTGGTCACTCAACTCTCAAGCCAAAATTTGGCAGCCATTGAGGAGTGCAGGTGCTTTTTATCCGCATTCTTGGGCCATTGAAGACGGATCTTTTCTGAGGTTGAATAACTTGACATTTGGATATACGGTTCCCTCCCCAAAGTTATCAAGGTTGAAAATGGAAAAGCTACGCTTTTATTTTACTGCAAACAACTTGGCTGTGTTAACGAGCTATACAGGATTTGATCCAGAAGTTAGCGTCAGGAGCAATCCATTGACACCAGGATTGGATTATTCAGCTTATCCCAAGAGCAGAAGTTTCATCTTTGGCATCAACGCTTCTTTTTAATTGATTAACTATTAAATTTTTTTATGAATAAAAATATTTCAAATAAAATAACTTACGCAGTTGCCATCACTGTGTTGTTTTTAATCAGCGGTTGTAAAAAATATTTGGATCAAAAACCAATCACCGATGTGAGTTCGGAAGTTGTATTTAGCGATGTTCCTAACGCTTTGAAAGCGGTTGCTGGTATTTACAGCAGGCTTGTAGGTGATCAAGGGTATGGTATTCGTGTAAGCCTTTATTTTCCTGTTGATAATGATGAGATGCAGGGCCCTACTGGCGCTGGTGATAACGATAGAAGAGATATTGCACGCTACGCTGCTACTTCTGGAAATGCACAAATTGAAAGGCCTTTTAACCAACTTTTTCAGGGTATTGAATATGCAAACATCTGCATTGACAACATACCTAAAATGAACTTATATGTTTCAGGTTCTGATGGTGAAAAAAAGAAATTGCAGAGAATGTTGGGCGAAGCCTTGACGCTGAGAGCACAGTTTTATCATGAGGCTATACGCAATTGGGGAGATTTACCTGCTCATTTTGAACCAGCTTATGCGCTTGCCTCCAAGAATCCTTTCCCTGCTAGGGTGGATCGTGATACCTTATACGACCGTATTTTAAGCGACCTAAAAAAGGCCGCTGAGCTTGTGCCCTGGAGAAATGAGTTGGGTAACATTGGTGACCAAGCTGACGAAAGAATTACCAAAGGCACCGTAAAGGCTCTCAGAGCCCGCATTGCACTTGCAAGAGGTGGTTATTCTTTGAGGAAAAATGGTTCGATGCAACGTCCTGCAGATTACATAGCTTTTTATCAAATTGCAAAAGATGAGTGCAATGACATCATTAATTCTGGACAGCATACCCTAAACCCTAGTTTCAAATCCCTTTGGAAAGACCAAGTTAATGCCCGTGCAGTTAATGATCCAAATGGGGAACTTATGTTTCAAGCAAGTGCCATAGGACTTAATGGTGCTCAAGACACCAAATTAGGATATTATAATGGTCCAACTGTGAATGGATTAGGAAACAAAAGCATTAATGTTTTGCCAACATATTTCTACTTGTTCGATTCTACTGATACAAGGAGAGACGTTACTTGCGCTCCTTATAATGTTGGTGCTAATGGAACCATCAAGATAGGGCAAGCTATTACAGCGATTTGTGATGGAAAATACAGAAGGGATTGGGTTTCAAACCCTGTTGTATCTCCAACGAGCGCTGTGCAATATCTTAGCTTGAAGTGGCAGATTATCAGGTATGCTGATGTTCTTTTGATGTTTGCTGAAGCAGAAAATGAAATAAATGGGCCCACTGCATCCGCTTATTCCGCTATCAACAGCGTAAGAAGAAGAGGATATGGCAAGCCACTCGGTGCTGTTGACGCCAGTGTTGATCTACCTGCTGGATTGTCAAAAACACTTTTTTTCTCTTCTTTGGTGAAAGAACGCTCTCTTGAACTTGGAGGCGAAGGCATCAGAAAATATGATTTGATTCGTTGGAATTTATTAGCGCCTGCTATTGCAGACACAAAATCAAACCTTCAAAAAATGTCCACTGCAACAGCCATGACAGATCCCTCATACATGGCAGGTTATCCATCTTATTGTAAATCCGCTGCATTGCCAGCCTCAATGTACTATATTACCAATACAGTTTCAGACATGAGCAATGTTGGCGGTATTTGGTTTAATTCATTGTACAGGGCGGCTTCTGCATCAACCCCAGCTGGAACCACCAGGGTGGCTTGGGTAAGTGCGGCCATTGCAGCTGTTGGTACCACTTCTCCTTTGGGTAGGTTCGCTACTGGTTTTGTTTCTGGCAAGTCAGAACTTTTACCAATTCCTCAGCCCACAAGAGACGCCAATTCTAACATGACTCAGAATCCTGGATATTAAAATGAATAAATTATTTTCAATATTTTTTTTTTATTCCATTGTTTTGTTTCAAACAAATGATTTGTCTGCACAAGAAATCAATGATTTGCAAAGCATAGCGTTTCCATCTGCTGAAGGCTATGGCAAATATTCAATTGGAGGAAGGGGCGGAAAGGTGTACATCGTTACAAACTTGAACGACAATGGTGCAGGCAGCTTTAGAGCAGCGGCTACATCCAAAGAAAAAAGAATTATTGTATTCGAAATTTCTGGCACAATTCACTTAAATACGCCAATTGAGATTCCAGGAAATGTAACCATTGCAGGACAAACTGCACCTGGCGATGGTATTTGCATTGCAGATCAACCATTAAGATTAAAAGGCGACAATATCATCATCAGATACCTTCGGTTCAGGATGGGTGATAAATATCAATCGTTGGCTGGAATGGTCGATGGCAGTGGTGGCGATGATGCATTAAGTGGTACAAGGAACAAACACCTTATTGTTGACCACTGCAGCGTCAGCTGGAGTACAGATGAAGTAATGTCTTTCTATGGCGGCGACAGCAGCACGCTGCAGTGGAACTTAATTTCAGAACCGCTTAATTATTCCTATCATTTTGAAAAAGGTGATGTTGATTGGGAGCAACATGGATATGGCGGAATTTGGGGTGGAACACATCTTTCTGCTCACCACAATTTGTTTGCTCATTGTGTTAGCAGAAACCCCCGTTTCAACGGTGCTAGAATGGGATCTTCCTCTGAGTTTGTTGATTTCAGGAATAACGTTATTTACAATTGGCAAAAAAAATCAACCTATGGTGGTGAAGCTGGCACTTATAACATGGTAAATAATTTCTATAAGCCAGGACCATCAACTCAACAGTCTGCCAGAAAGATCATGCTCGATCCTTCAAAAACGGATGTCTTGACATACGGACAGTTTTATCTAGCTGGTAACGTAATTGATGGATTTCAAAATGAAAATACTTTCGATAAAAAGACCATCACATTGTCTAATGCTGAAGGCGTTATAGTGAAAACTCCATTTCCATCAGATTTAATGAAAACAGAAACTGCTCTAAGCGCATATAAATCTGTTTTAGGTGGTGTTGGAGCTTCCCACAAAAGAGACACTCTTGACGAACGCATTATATTGGATGTTAAAAACAACAGGGGAAAAATCATTGATGTGCAGGGAGGATTTCCCCATGGAACAAAATACGAAGAAACCACAAAAGCATGGCCCACATTGAATTCCAGCAAGCCAAATATTGATTCAGACCGTGATGGTATGCCAGATGATTGGGAAAGGAAAAATAAATTGAATCCGAATAATTCAGCAGATGCTAGCATAGCCACGTTACATCGTTTTTATACGAACATTGAGGTTTACATCAACCAACTTACAAAATGAAAAAATCATTAATAGCCATTGCTACGTTGTTACTTTTTTCATTTAAGGTTGACAAGCCAAAAAAAATTACAATATTTCTTGCTGGCGATTCTACCATGAGCATCAAAGGAACCAAAGCCTTTCCTGAAACTGGCTGGGGCATGCCCTTTGTTTATTTTTGGGATTCTTCTATAAACGTAGTTAATACAGCAAAGAATGGCAGAAGTACAAAATCTTTTATCTTGGAAGGAATTTGGCAGTCCATTATTAACCAAGCAGCTGAAGGTGATTATGTGATGATTCAATTTGGCCACAACGATGAAGTGAAAGAAAAAACAGACCGATATACAACACCAGATGAATACAAAAACAACTTAACAAAATTCATAAAAGAGACTAAAGAAAAAAAAGCCATTCCCATTTTATTAACTCCTGTATCTCGTAGAAAATTTGATGAGAAGGGTGTAGCACTTCAAACACACGAAATTTATTCGGGTTTGGTTCGTGAAGTTGCAGCAAAAAATGAAGTGATTCTAATAGACATGGATAAAAAAAGCATCCAGCTTTTTCAAAAATTTGGTGTAGAAAATTCTAACCTACTTTTTCTGAAACTAAAGCCAGGTGAGCATCCCAACTATCCTGAAGGTAAAGATGATAATACACATTTCAACGAATTAGGTGCTAGACTTGTAGCACAACTTATGCTAGAAGAAGTTAAGAACAAAATTCCATCACTGGCACAACACCTGATTAAACCCAAACAAAAATGAGAATACATAATTTGTTTGCGGGATTGGTTGGATTGTTGTTATGCTTGAATGTTGTTGCACAACAAAAGTGGACTGTTGCAAAAGATGGCACTGGAAATTTTACAAAAGTGCAAGATGCATTGGATGCTGTTCCTGAAGGGAATAAAAAACCAATTACAATTTTCATAAAAAATGGAATCTATCAAGAAGTATTGGTGGTTGATGCACGGAAAAATAATATCACCCTTGTTGGTGAAAATAAAGAGACGACCATACTTTCTTTCAACAATCATGCCGGAACTAAACTAGAAAATGGAGATACACTGAATACCTGGACGTGCGCATCATTTTTTGTTTATGGGAATGATTTTCATGCTGAAAATATCACCTTCGAAAACAACGCTGGTTTCTTTGCTGGACAAGCCGTGGCATTGCGCATTGAAGGAAATAGGAGTTCATTTTTCAATTGCAGGATGGTTGGCAACCAGGATGTTTTGTTTTTGAGTGGCAGCGGTGTAAAACAATATTTCAAGGATTGCTATATAGAGGGCACAACTGATTTTATTTTTGGTGCCTCTACCGCAGTATTTAAAAGCTGCCATATCCACAGCAAAAAAAATTCTCATGTAACTGCTGCTTCAACGAATAGCATCATCCCATTTGGATTTGTTTTTTTTGATTG
The DNA here is from genome assembly GCA_947489175.1 of Chitinophagaceae bacterium. Taxonomy (GTDB): domain Bacteria; phylum Bacteroidota; class Bacteroidia; order Chitinophagales; family Chitinophagaceae; genus Pollutibacter. The sequence goes on from CANLED010000076.1 coordinate 7,492, forward strand.
TAAACTCACTGCAGATAGTACTACAAACAACGTTTCTCTTGGAAGGCCATGGAGCCCCACGGCAAGTGTGTCTTATATAAATTGTTGGATGGATAAGCATATCAATCCAGCGGGATGGAACAATTGGAAGAATCCTTCTAATGAAAGTACCGCCAGGTATGCTGAATACAACAGCACTGGGCCGGGCGCTTCTCCATTATCCAGGGTAAAATGGTCTAAGCAATTATCTCTAGAAGAAGCTTCAAAAATTACATTAGAAACGATATTGGGATCTTGGAATCCAGAACGTTAAACCATAAAAAAACTACCATTGCAATCCTGAAAAATAGAAAAATACTCATGATAAAATATTCACATTTCATCCGCCTGCAAAAAAAAACGACCATACATCTTCTCTTTTTTGCATCCTGTTTTTTATGCATGAATAGCATAAAAGCAGATGTTATAATTAAAGGATTTCCAGTGCCTAAGTTTAAAAAAGATACTGTTTCAATCTCAACCATGGGTGCTGTTGGAGATGGGCAAACCATCAACACTCGTTTCATCCAGCATGCGATTGATTCAATGCATAAAAAGGGTGGCGGTGTTGTGCTTATCCCCAGCGGATTTTGGCTTTCTGGTCCAATTGTTTTGAAAAGCAACATCAACCTTTCCATCGAACGAGGTGCAACGTTGATATTTAGTGATAAAAAAGAAGTGTACCCGCTTGTTGCTGGCAATTGGGAAGGCCTCCCTCAAATGAGAAATCAATCACCCATCTCAGCCTCAGGTGCCTCTAATATTGCTATCACCGGTAAAGGAATAATAGATGGAAATGGTGCTGCATGGAGAATGGTGAAAAAAGAAAAACTCACTGAATCTGAATGGAAAAAACTGATTTCAAAGGGTGGGGTTGTAGGTGAAGATAAAAAA
>CANLED010000077.1 GCA_947489175.1 Chitinophagaceae bacterium
ATTTCTCCTAATGGCAATGGACTTTTTTGTTTTAATGATGCAAAAACGATAGACCAAACCAATGATGACCAATGGAGATATTTTAGACAGGGTAGGGGAAATGGAAACCTGCCTTCATCAAATGTTTTGAGTATTAAGGAAGATCGAAATGGTTTTATCTGGGTTGGCACCGACAAAGGAATTGGCATCATTGAATGTGGTGATGATGTTTTTTCAACAAGTGCTTGTGACGCAACTTTGCCAGTAGTTCAACAAGATAATTTTGCTGGTTTATTGTTTGGTGATGAATCCGTACATGATATTGCAGTTGATGGCGCCAACAGAAAATGGATAGCTACAAATAATGGCGCATGGCTGATTTCAGCAGATGGACAAAAAGTAATCTCTCGGTTTACGCAAGCTAACAGTCCCTTACTCAGCAACAAAATTCATCAAATTGTTGTTCATGAAAAAACAGGTGAAGTTTTCTTTTTTACACAAAATGGAATCTGTTCATTTAGAGGAACTGCTGTTGAACCTGTATCACAAAAACAAAAACTTGTTGTATTCCCAAATCCTGTTCCTCCTAATTTTAATGGAACCATCGCCATCAAAAATGTTCCTGAAAATGCTTGGGTAAAGATCACCGAGTTGGATGGAAAATTGGTTTACCAAGCAAGGTCGTTAGGTGGACAAGCTATATGGAATGGGCGGACATACAAAGGTGAAAAACCCAGCAGCAATGTTTTTCTGGTTTTGGTTTCTGATGAAAACAATACAATGCAACTTTCAACGAAAATATTTTTTATCAAGTAAATAATTACCGTGCTGCATCAAACTAAAGGCATCATTATTCGCACTGTAAAATATGGAGAAACATCATTGATTGTTTCTGCCTTTACTGAACTTTTTGGAACACAGCAATACATCGTAAATGGAATAAGATCATCAAAAAAATCTCATGATATTTCAGCAGCTCATTTGCAAATAGGAAATATATTGGAGATGACTGTTTATCACAACGACAGAGAAACTTTACAGCGCATAAAAGAGTGTAAACAAGCTGTTCATTATGATGGCATTTTTGTTGATGTTACCAAAAATACAGTAATGCTTTTTATGGTTGAGGTTCTTCAAAAATGCCTTAAAGAGCCCGATCCACATCCTGAACTTTTTTATTTTATTGAAGATATATTGAAAGGGTTAGACCAAAGTAATTCCTTTCAAACTGCAAACCTGCCACTTTTTTTTATGTTACATCTTTCTCATTTTTTTGGATTTAGGATGATGGATAACTTCGATGAAGTTAGAAATATACTAGATTTAAGAGAGGGTAAGTTTGTTGAAAATATGCCCATACATCAGCAAGTTATAACATATCCCTACAGTGCTTATGTTTCTCAGTTTCTAAAGGCTTTGCAATTCAATGACCTTGACCAAATCAAATTAAATAGACAAATGCGATTTGACCTAATCAACTATTGCATTGATTATTATGGTTTGCACATTCAACCTTTTGGCATCATGAAAACACTGCCAATAATAAGAACAATCTTAGAATAGAAATTACATAATTCTGGTTGATTGAAGTGCTGAATCAATCAATACAATACCTGGACGTTTGCCTTTTTCAAAACTACCCAAGAGATCCTCTCTTCCCAATGCTTTTGCTCCATTTATGGTGGCCCATTGCAAAATTGTTTGTAGTGGAATCGTAGGGATTTTTTCCCTGATGGTTCTAATTTCTGATGCAATGCTTAACTGCCAATTGCTGCTGTAGCTGTCTGTTCCCAACACAATATCAACTCCATGTTTCATCAACATCTCCATCGGGGGCATGGTTTTTTCTATGTATAGATTTGCATTTGCACAGATGCAAAAATGAATGCCTGATAAATATTTCTTTGCATGTGCTAATGCAAAGCTGATGTCTTCTTCAGGTATAAACGTATTGTGAACAAGCAACAATCTTTGGTCTTGATTGAAGTGCGGTAAACATGACTGTAAAGCAGATTTTCCTGTAATGGGGAATGGACTTTTTTCAAATCCAAATTTTTTTAAAAAATGAAGATAATCACCGCCACCTGTTTTATACAATTCATCTTCAGCAGGGTTCTCTTGGTTATGCATGGAAATAACTTTCCCTTTTGTTAATTCATTTATTCTTTGAAATGTTTTGCTGCTGATGGTATATGGAGCATGTGGCACCAAGGCCGTCATGAAATGATTTTTACCAAGGCTTCCATCTGTTGTTGCTGCAGAGAATTCGTTGTGAACTTCTCCATATTCTTGCATCCTCAAATCAGCATTTTCATCACTAAAACTGAGCACTTCAACAAAATTATTCCACTTAATTTTACTTTTTATCTTAGTAGCTAAAGTGTTGGCCGTATTTCCAATGTCACCTACCGCCACAATGCCATCATCATACATTTCTTGTTCTGCCTTTTCAATCCGGTCTAAAATAACATCCATCGGGAAATCCCTCTTTCCAACAACATCCAAGAGAAAGGGGATAAGTCCTGTATGTGGCGGTATTACATCTTTCAAATGGCTCAACTCTAGGTGGCAATGGGCATTGATAAACCCTGGGCTAAGTATCCCTTTGAAATACTGTATGTCTTCTCCCGCATCCAATGCTGGGAGAATGTCTATTACCGATCCTTCAGCGTCTGTTATGAGCACATGTTTAGCATCTAGGAATTCATATCCATTGAAAATCTTATCTGCTTGAAACTTGAGGTGATTCATCTTTATAAAATAAGTAACTTTGCATCAAAATTACAGATTAATACCGGACGATTGTCCCTCCCCCAATATGTTAGACAAACTAGAGGCCATTAAGGCAAAATTCGACGACATCACAGTTGCACTTACGAATCCGGAAGTGGTTAACAACAACAAGAAATTTGAGCAACTCAGTAGAGAGTATAGAAGCTTAGAAAAGATTGTAATTGCTTATCTTGAATATAAGCGGTTATTATCTGATCTTGAGTTCAACCGTGAAGCCATGATGGGTGATGATGAGGAACTGCGGGATTTGGCTAAAATGGAGGCCGCTGAATTAGAAGCCAGCAAGGATCTCATAGAAAAGCAAATCCGCAACATGCTTATTCCCAAGGATCCTCAAGATGATAAAAATGCCATCATTGAAATTAGGGCTGGTACTGGTGGTGATGAAGCTTCCTTGTTTGCCGGAGATCTTATGAGGATGTACCTGCGGTATTGCGAAGGCAAAGGGTGGAAAACAGCCTTGCTTTTTGAAAATGAAGGTACTATGGGTGGCTATAAAGAAGTTCAAATTGAAGTTACCGGTGACGAAGTTTATGGCACATTGAAATTTGAAAGTGGTGTACACCGAGTACAACGTGTTCCTGATACAGAGGCCAGTGGTAGGGTGCATACAAGTGCGGCTACAGTGGCAGTTATGCCTGAAGCAGAGGAAATTGACATGGAAATTAGAGATAGTGATGTGAAAATGGAAACATCACGAAGTGGAGGAGCGGGTGGACAAAACGTAAACAAGGTTGAAACTAAGGTAATGTTAACACACGGACCTACTGGAACTGTGGTTATTTGTCAGACCGAAAGAACCCAGCTTGGTAACAGAGAAAAAGCCATGCAAATGTTGCGTACACGTTTGTATGAAGAACAAGTAAGAAAACAAGAAGACGAGATTTCACGGCATAGAAAGAGCCTCGTTAGTACAGGTGATCGTTCTGCTAAGATTAGAACATATAATTTCCCACAGGGAAGAGTTACGGATCATCGCATTGGCATGACTTTATACAACATCCAAGATGTATTGAATGGAAATTTGGTTGAATTGGTTGATGCCCTTCAATTTGCTGAAAATGCCAGCAAACTCACCCAACCGGGGAATTAAATTACTGAATCCTTTTTGCTAAAAAATAGTTTCTCTTTTTAATGTCTCCTTAACAATATTATGACTCCATTATTCGTCTATATATTGTGAAGGTTATTAAAAGAGAAACTTTTTTTATATTCTTTAACACAAGTCCTTAATGGATTGTAACAATTATAGCATCTAATGAAATGAACAGTTTTTTTCTCATAAGCAGTTAGTTTTGGTTACGGCCCCTATTTCCATAGGGGCTTTCTTTTGTTATGGATGTTCCGATAACAGCTCCCAAACTATCAGCCAAAGCATCTAAAATTGAAAAATTCCGCGCTGTAAAATATTTTTGGTAGTATTCCATGCTTAAGCCAAAACCAGCTGCAACTAGCGTTAGCACTATCAATACACCCAGATCATTTTTGACATTTTTTTCACACAGGTAAGTTCCCCACAAAAATGTAAACACAGCGAATAAAATCAAGTGAACTAGCTTGTCAAAGCCAACCAAATCAAGGATTCCTACCTCTTTCCCATTACTCATTGGAATGGCCAATAATACGAAAACAGCAATAGTCCAAATAATTGAAAGCCAAACGCTTGCCAGTATTTTTTTCATTGAATTTAGGCTCCTATTAAGGCCTTGTATTCATCAACCGTAAGCAAACCTTCTATGTCCTCAACATTAGAAACGGTCATTTTAATCATCCAGCCGTCTCCATAAGGATCTTGGTTAACAAGTTCAGGCTGGCTGGCTAACAATGCATTTTTTTCATTGATGGTGCCGGCTACAGGTAGAAATAAATCACTTACTGTTTTTACGGCTTCTACTGTTCCAAAAACGGCTTCTGCAATTAACCCTTTTCCTACAGATTCAATGTCGATATAAACGATGTCACCTAACTCACTCTGGGCGAATTCTGTGATACCGATTGTCGCAACATTTCCTTCTATGGAAATCCACTCATGCTCTTTTGTATACTTTAACTCTTCTGGAAAATTCATGATTTTATATTTTGTGCAAGTTTACTATTTTTTTTGTCATCCGGCACCGATAATCAGTGAAGGAATTTTTACCCTCTCCGTTTGATCATTTTTGTGTCTGTGATTTTTACGTCTTTCAAAGGCCGATCTCCCTTACCCATTCCAGTTGTCTTCACATTAGCAATCATATCTAACACATCAAACCCCTCAATAAGCTCACCAAATATGGTATAGTTTTGGTCTAAGTGAGGAGCTCCACCTACTGTTTTGTATATGGCACGATGTGCTTCTGGTAATTGCCGGCCTTTCATCCTATGCGTTTGCACCGAATCTAGCAAACTGTTGTTAAAAACCTTGCCTTGCACAATGTAAAACTGTACGCCACTGCTTGCTTTGGTTGGATTTACATCGTCACCCATTCTTGCTGCAGCTAAAACACCCTTCCTGTGAAAAAGTGTATTATTGAATTCCGCAGGAAGGGTATATTCCTTCAAAAACTTACTTGTATCCGCATTCTTTTTGGTGCTTTCATTCCCTGCTTGTATCATAAATCCTGCAATAACCCTGTGAAAGTTGATTCCTTCATAATATTTGGAACGAATCAATTGAATGAAATTATTGCGGTGTATTGGGGTTGAATCACTTAGCCTTAGTACCATGTTGCCTAGGTCTGTTTTCATCAAAACATCCCGCTTTAAGTCGGCTTTCCTTACTTTTTTGGTGGACTGCCCACTAACATGATTAATGATGATAGTTGAAAACAGAAAAGTAAAAAGTAAGACAATTTTTTTCATTGCTATTTTTTAAAAGTCTTGTTGAGCGAAATAGAAAAGCACGTGGTCTTTCATGAAACTTTCTTGCTGATAGAGGTCCATCTGCTCAATTTCCTTGTTTTGTTTGAAATGTGGCCAACCATCTTCATCCCAACCTTCATGCTCATAATAACCACTCTGCCCAAGTATTGTGCAAACTGCCACGTGCATCAAATCCTGTTTCTGCTCTTTGGTAAATGTATGTCCAGCCCCTCTTACTTCTTGTATGCCAATCAAAAAAAGTATTGATTCCAAATCCGGCTTCTTGCCAAATCTTTCTACTAGTTTTTCTTCGAGCTTCCACCACCTTACCTGTAAATCGTCTGATGTAATCATGCTGCAAAGTTAATCAACATCTCTGAATCACCACATAAATGGCTTGAATCACTTCACTCAATCGCTTTTCTTATCTTCGCAAAAATTTTACAGCATGCTTCAGCTTGGTTTTATTCGCAGCAACAGAGAATTGGTGTTAGATGGGTTGAGAAAAAAGAATTTCTCGGAGATTGATTTGGTAGACCAAATCATTTCTTTGGATGAACAACGCCGTAAACTACAGATTCAATCTGACGAACTTCTAGCTCAAAGAAACGCTGCCTCAAAATCCATAGGGAATTTAGTAGGACAGGGTTTACACGAAGAAGCCAAAGCTCAAAAAGCGGCAGTTTCTGCGCTAAAAGATGGAATTGATAACCTTGCAGATCAGTTGAGTGCTTGTGAAATTTCACTGAATGCAGTACTTGTTCGACTGCCTAACCTTCCTTCAGACTTGGTACCGGCAGGTGTTTCTCCAGAAGAAAATCAAAACATTCGCCAGTCAGGAAACATTCCGGTGTTGCATGAAGGGGCGGTTCCTCATTGGGACTTAATCACGAGATATGACTTGGTGGATTTTCAAACCGGTGTTAAAATAACAGGCAGTGGATTTCCTCTATACAAGGGCAAAGGTGCTAAGCTTCAACGTGCCATGATTCAATATTTTTTGGATTACAATACTGCTGCTGGTTATACTGAATACCTTCCTCCTTTGATGGTTAATGAAGCATCAGCTTATGGAACAGGACAGTTGCCTGACAAAGAAGGACAGATGTATTATATGCCTGCCGATAACTTCTATTTGATTCCAACTGCTGAAGTTCCCATCACCAATATTTACCGCGATGAAATCATTCCACAAGCTAACCTGCCAGTTAAAATGACGGCCTATACGCCCTGTTTCAGGAGAGAAGCAGGCAGTTTTGGTAAAGATGTTCGTGGATTGAATCGTGTACATCAGTTTGATAAGATCGAAATCGTTTACTTAACTGAAGCTGAAAAAAGTTATGCTGTTTTGGATGAAATGGTTGAGCATGTTGAAAAGCTGATTCAGTCACTCGGACTCCCTTACAGAATCTTGCGTTTGTGTGGTGGCGACATGAGTTTTGCTTCTGCCCTTACTTACGATTTCGAAGTATACAGCGCCGGTCAAGAACGTTGGCTTGAAGTTAGCTCTGTGTCTAACTTTGAGGCTTTTCAAACAAACCGCCTTAAAATCCGCACCAAAGATGCACAAGGCAAAACCCAATTGTTGCATTCTTTAAATGGCAGTTCATTGGCTTTGCCACGCATATTGGCGAGTATTTTGGAGAATTTTCAAACCCCAGATGGTATCATCATTCCAGAAGTGCTTAGGCCTTATTTTGGGGCTGATAAAATCTCCTGATTTTGCTGAAGGAATTGTTGAATGCGCTTGTGCATAATTCCAAACCACAAGGGTGGGATGAGCGATAAAATCATCATGCCGGGGTAGCCTGTTGGCATCTGAGGCGCTTGGTCGTGGTGCCTTAATATTTGATATTTTCGGCTGGCTAGATAATGGTGATCGCTGTGCCTCGATAGTTCAAACAACATCAACCTTCCTAAAATATGGTTGCTGTTCCAACTGTGAGCAGGCATTGCTCTTTCGTATTGACCAGCGCTGGTTTTAACCCTTTCCAAACCATAATGTTCAATGTAATTGACAGTTTCCAACAATAGAAAACCAAAGGTTGCTGCTGCCATAAAACACAGCATGGCTTTAATTCCAAAAAACAGAAAAATCAACCCTATTAAACTCAATTGCACCAGTTGAAATTGTATCATTTGGTTTGAAAAATGTATGACGGGTTTCCCTTTTTTTTGTTGGTCTTCAGCAGCAATTCCCCAAGCTGATATGAATCCCATCACCACCGTTCTAAAATAAAAACGGTAAATGGATTCACCCCTTCTTGCACTGCTAGGGTCTTCTTTTGTGGATACATTTTTATGATGACCTTTATTGTGCTCAATGTAAAAATGCATATATAGTGAAGTAAGCAGCAATGCTTTTGCCATGTTGCGTTCGTAAAGGTGTTTTCTGTGACCAAGCTCATGTCCTACATTAATCCCAAAGGTTCCGCACAACAAACCCATTGAAAGAATTCTACCGGTTAATTCTAACCCAGTTAATGTTGGGTCTCCAATTGAAGTCAAAAAGAAATACAACGCCAAATATTGGAACGGCACAATTAAATAAAGCCAGAAATCATAAAGCCTATCTGATTTTGCTACTAACTCTTCGGCTTGTGACATATTTTCTGTTGTAGGCCGAACAATCAATTCTACCAAGGGTATGAATGCAAAGGCATAAAGCAATGGCGTTGATATAATCCATCCATGGCCTGTTAATGAAAAATATCCAAGTAGATAAATACTCAACGGTGCTCC
>CANLED010000078.1 GCA_947489175.1 Chitinophagaceae bacterium
GCATCCATGGCAGCCTTTTTTTCGAAGGTGAATGAATCATCTGTTTCAAGTATCATGAACATCCGGTTTCCAGTTCGGTAAATTTCAATGTTTTCGATTCCTGCATCCAGATCATGCTGGGTTACTTCAGGCCAAGCACTTCCTGGTGCATGGTGATGCTCATATTCATTGATTAAATCTAAATCATCTACAAGGTCGAGGGCTAAACAGAAACGTTGCATGTTGTTTTTTTTCTGGTTGAAGAGATTAAATTTACGTGATTAGTTTCTAAAGTACTTCTTAAACGAAATCATGGTTTGTTTTGCTGACGCATCCTCATCAGGCCATGGGAATGCCTCGGCGGATACAAATCCCTGATAATTACTAGTGATTAATGCAGCTGCAATTTTACCCATTTCTGTATGTCCATTACCAATTGGCTTTCTATTGCTGTCCGCAAAGTGAACATGCCCTATGAATGTTGAAAATTTATTGATGCTTTCTGCTATATCAGTTTCTTCAATATTCATGTGAAATAAATCTGCCAGCAAAATAGTGTTTGTTGTTTTCAAAGAGGTTAAAAACGCTGCTCCGTCTGCGATTGTATTTAAGAGATTTGTTTCATATCGATTTAATGGTTCGTAAATTAGTTTTACCCCATTTAACTGTGCATGTTTGTCTAAGGTGATTAGTCCCTCTGAAAACCAATCCATGGCCTGATTTCTCTCAATTCCCGCAGCAATATTTCCCTGCATTGAGCCAATAATGGCGGGTGCTCCAAATTTCGCTCCAAAGGAAATCATATCAGTGATAAATGAAACAGCCTTGGCCCTCACATCCTGATTAACATCAGTCAAGGTTAACCCGTGAAGCACTTTTCCTGCTCCTGTACCAACCGCTGCCAATTTTAGGTTGTATTTAATCAATAGGTTGGATAATGTTTCAACATCTACTGCATCAGCAGCAGAGGTGAAAAGCTCTATGGCATCAAATCCTAAGTCAGCAGCCTTTGCCATGCTTTTTTCTAGGTCATTCCAAAAAATCCAGGGACCAGATTTAATTTGGGGGACAAGCGCTATGGTTACACAAGATTTAATCATAAAATTTATTTGTCGAGGTCTACCATTATTTTGGTGATGCCTGCAGGTTGAGTTGCCCATTTTTCTAAAGCAGCTCCTGCATCATCAATCGATACAACCATGCTGATTACATCATCAACAGGGAATTTGCCTGCTTCAAGATAGGCAATCACTTCTGGAAATTCATTGGTACAATTTCTTGAGCCAAGGATTTCAATTTCTTTTCTAACAAATAGTCCAGTATTGAATTCTACCGGAGATTTGGCGTAGCCAATGCAAACAACCCTGCCTGTGTAAGCAACTTCTTCAACAGCCGCACGGTAGGTAAATGAACTTCCAACGGCTTCAATAATTACATCGGGACCATCTCCGTTAGTGATTTCGATGAGTGCCTGATGCAGATCAACTTTGGATGAATTGATGGTATGTTTAACGCCTATTTTTTTTGCAATTGTCAATTTTGCATCATCTATATCAATTGCAATTACGTTGGCTCCTCTGTTTACAGCTGATGCAATCGCTCCCATCCCAACGATACCACAACCAATAACAGCAACACAGTCTTCATTTGAAACCCTGCCTCTTGCTGCTGCATGAAATCCAACAGTAAGCGGTTCTACAAGCGCCAATTCACGCAAGGATAGTTTATGAGAAACATGTACATCTTCCCAATGTATGGCAATGTATTTTGTCATAGCCCCTGGGCGTCTGACGCCCATGGTTTTGTTGTCTTGACAGGCATTTTTTCTATTTTTTCTGCAAGAAATGCATGTTCCGCAATTTAGGTATGGATAAATAGTTGCTTTTTGTCCGGCAATGAAAGAATCTGGAACACTTGACCCCACTTGCTCGATGATACCTCCAACTTCATGACCAAGAATGTTCGGATATTCTTGTAATTCAAAAAGTCCTTTGAACCCATTCAAATCGCCACCGCAAAACCCCACCATCCCAATCTTTAACAACACTTCTTCTGGTCCGGGCTGCGGCATTTCTATTTCCCTCACTTCTGTTTTTCCAATGGCCGTTAAGAATAATGCTTTCATTGATTTGTATGTTATTTACGGGAAATATTATTTTCTGGCATGCCTTCAAACCACATGTTGTTTTTTATAGGAGCCACAATAACTTCGATTTCGTCGAGTAATCCATCAGGAATTGAAAAATCAAGCACGGAAACATTTTTCTTGACAGTAGATGAATCACACATCCCCACAATGGTTGTTGCTATATCGGGGTTATCAATTGCAAATCGGATTGCCACATCACTTAGTCGAACTCCATATTTCTTGCAAATATTTATCAATGCTGGCTGAATCGCTTGCACTTGAGTTGGTGCATTGTGCCAAGAGGGTATTGGGGCGTCTGATAATATTCTCTGTACCAAAGGTGCTGCATTCAGAAGTCCGAAACCTTTTTCTTTTGATAGTGGCACGAGTTCTGAATTGATTTCATCTGCAAGTAGGTTAAAATGTGCCCAAGAAAGCACTGTGTCAATTTCTATGTTTCTTGCAATTTCTGCCAAATAATTTACTGGCAATCCTGTAATACCAATGAAGCGTGCTTTACCAGATTCTTTGATTTTTTGTATTGCCGGCAATGCCTCATTAAGCACTTGTTCTTTGCTTCCAAATTCTATGTCATGCAGTTGAAACAAGTCTATATAATCTGTTTTCAGACGTTTGAGAGATTCATCAACACTTTTCATGATTCTATCGTAAGAGAAATCAAAATCCTTGAGTCCATACCTGCCACATTTTGTAGCAAGGATGATATCTTTGCGTTTCCCCACCAAAGCCTTACCCAGTCTGGTTTCGGCCAGGGTGATGCCATAAAAAGGGGCAACATCAAAAAAGTTAATTCCTTGGTCGATTGCACAATGAACAGATTCTATTCCAACCTTTTCATCACAATCTTCAAAAACATTTCCCAATGGAGATGCTCCAAAGCCAATAATTGAAACGTTCATTTCCGTTTTGCCTAACCTGCGGTATTGCATAAATTGATTTTCAATCGAAAAATAATAATTAGTTATTAAATATAATCAGATTTTATTTTAATCTGTTCCTTCTTTTCAATTTGAAATACTGTTTAAAATTGAATGTTTTTGCCAGACTTTTTATTGACTTTTTCACTTTTTTTACTGCTTTTGAATGACCTCAAATGATAGGTAAAACTCAACAAAAAGTATTGATTCAAGACCTGTGTTTTTAAATCTTCAATGTAGTTGAGTTCTACAACCCGGCTTACACTTTTGTTGACATTTAGAATGTCAAAGGCTGTTAACCTCAATTCACCCAATTGTCCCTTTAAAAAAAGTTTTGCAATACCAGCATTCCAAAGTGGAATAGATTGATTGAAAGCTGCTGAGTTTCCTCTGTTAATGATGTAGTCAAAATCATTTGAAATGATCCATCCATTTTTTGATGTAAATGTTGGCTCAACAGAAAAACGCTGACCAAAAAAGTTTCCATTTTGGATCGAGGAAATGGTGTACTTGGCGATATTGTATGTTGAATTGCTCGAAAAATTTAGGTCTAGCCAATCTTCTAAGTTCAAAGAAACTTTAATGTTACCTGCAACTGTATATCGGTTTGTGTAGCTTTTTACTTTATTGAATAAGTTGACATCTTTGCTGTTGAATAAATAAGTACCTAAATTGATGGAAGATTTAGGGTTTTTCATCGATAAACTTAAATTGGCATTGGCACTTACATTATAAGCGCCATTTAGGTTTTGCGGTTTTGAATATTGGGCTCCTGGAATTAAACTAAATCCATCAACAAGGATAGCATCTTGGCTAAAGTTGGTCGTGATTGTGTTAGAAATTTTATTTGAAATTTGTGAGGAGTTCAGGCTGAAATAAAAGTTTCTCGTTCTCCTAGCATTTGAAGTGTTGTAAGTCATTGATAGGGTGTTTACAAACTCTTGCTTTAAGAAAGGGTTTCCTGTTTTTATATTCAGGATATTGGAATTATTAATCACATCTTGCAGCTGGGTAACGTTTGGTTGCTGGGTATTGCCTCTATAGGTTAAATGAAGGTTTTTTGAGCGTCCTTTTTTGAATTGAAGATTGAAGTTTGGGAATAGGTTTATGAATGACTGCCGAATAGATGAAATATACGTTAAGTTGTTGCTCATCAGTTTAGCTTGTTGAATTCCCAACCCTGCGCTGTAATTGAATCGGGGATTAATCTGCTTTCTAAAATTCATCCCTCCTCTGTTGGCAATATTTGTATTTTCAAAGGCATTTGTTAGATTTGGCAAGCTAATATTGTGTTTGCCTGAAAACTTGTCTAGCTTAAATGCTGTTTGATCTGAAGTTCCTACTGTATTGCTAAAACTATACGTAAATTCTAATTGTGATTTTGCGTTTAGAGGTTCTGTATAAGATAAATAAGAGCCGGTTTTATTGCTTTCTACAGCGGAATTGCTGATTTGATCTAGCGTATCAATCCCTCTTGCATAACGATTGTTAAATGATATGTTTGAACTTTCTCTGTCACTAGAATTTAAACTTTGATAAACAGTTAAACTCAACGTTCTGCCTTTTTTCTTGAATTTGTGTCGAAGCAAAATACTGTTGTATAGGTTGTGCCCTGTATAGTCATAAATATTTTTTGAATTGACCTGATTGATGTTTACGTTTTTCCCTTTGGTAGTAAAGGATGAAACGGCACTCAAAATATATGTATTTTGATTGTTGTAATTTGATTTTATCAGCACCGTGTTTGAACTATCGAACATGTGGTCAATTTCAATATTGGCACGGTGGGTTTTGTTGATGTTGTTTGAAATCACTTTTTTTGTATTGAACAGAGATGAATCATTCAAAACAAAAGTTTCTCTGAATCGATCTTGGTTATTAGTTGCATCGATATCGTTGTAAAAATAGCTTCCATTTATTTTGGTTTTGGTTGCTAACGTATTATTATAGTTTAAACCTCCCCCTTTTGTATTGGAAATTCCTGTGGCATTTCCTGAAAACACATTGGTGTTTCCAGTATTTTTATTGTTTGATTTTTCTGGGTCCCCTAAAAAATCCTGAACAGAGAAATTCTGGTTGTTGATATTATTAAACTGTCCAAGAAAAGAAATTTTCTCTTCACCATTAATTCTATTTGCACTTATGGCATGTGCATTGCGGCCTTCATTCCCAAATGCTGTGCTTGCCTTTCCAAATAATCCTTTTTTTCTGTCTTTCTTCGTTATAATATTGATGGTTCTTACCCTGTTTCCATCATCAAATCCACTAAACTCACTTTGTTCACTCAATGCATCTATAATTTGTATTTTTTCAATGATGTCTGCGGGCAGATTTTTAGTGGCCATTTTAGGGTCGTTGCCAAAAAAAGGTTTGCCGTCAACCAAGATTCTCATTACAGGTTCACCTTGCGTTTTAATGGATCCGTCTTTGTCAACATCCAGTCCTGGAATCTTTTTCAACAGGTCCTCTGTAGAAGCATTGGGAATGGTCTTGAACTCACCGGCGTTGAATTCTGTTGTATCGCCCTTTATCATCATCCCAGATGCTTTTATGACAATCCCTTCAAGTTCTTTTTCGAATTTCTTCATAAAGACATTCCCTGCATTAAATGCTGATTCTTGTCCATTTAAATCAATCGATTGATAAATTTGATTGTATCCTAAAAAAGTTACGTTCAAAAGATAAAATCCATTAGGGATGTTTTTTATGATAAAGTTGCCATTTGCGTTCGATATTCCGTATCCAAGTGTGGTAGAATCTTTTTTGTTGATGATAGAAACCGTGGCTCCTTTTAGGAATCCGCTTGGATTTGAGCTGTCTATACTTTTAGAAACGATTGTAGAAGAATCTAGCAGTGTTCCAGTAACTATTTTACTTTTTTTTGATTGGGCAACCAAAGTGAGTGATGCTAGTATTGAAATCAGAAAGATAAGGGAAGAAACAAATTTCATTTATGAGATTAATGGGGTATTGCAGTGAACTTTCAACCGCAAGATATTCGATACAATTGATTGATAAAAATATTTACTTTTCAGTGAAATGCAATCTGTTTGGGTGAATATTCCTGAATCATTTTTAATCTGCTAAATACGTAACTTCAATTTATGATGAAAACGATTCTTACTTGCATTCTGTCAGCGTGCATTTTAACTGGATACAGCCAGCGTTTTGAGTTACTTCATGAAGGAACAAAGTCGTCTCTGCGGGGATTGTCCGTAGTATCTGATGATGTCATTTGGTGCAGTGGTAGCAATGGAATGGTAGGTAAAAGTGTGGACGGTGGCCTTTCTTTTCGATGGATTCAAGTAAAAGGCTATGAGAAAAGAGATTTTCGTGATGTAGAGGCATTTGACTCATCAACGTCAATTATCATGGCAGTGGCAGAGCCTGCCATAATATTAAAAACATTCGATGGGGGATTTTCATGGAGGAAAGTTTTTGAAGATACCACCACCGGCATGTTTCTCGATGCCATGGATTTTGATGGGAAAAATGGGGTAGTTGTTGGCGATCCTATTCAGGATAAGGTTTTTTTGGCTGAAACAAGTGACTTTGGAGACACTTGGCAGGTCGTGAAAAAAACTACCAACTGCACTTCCATGTTACAGGGAGAAGCATTTTTTGCTTCCAGTGGTTCAAATATCATCATGAAAAAACTGAAGCATACAAATAATAAATTTGTTTATGTTTCTGGAGGAATTTTGTCAAGGCTGTTTATTGGTGATATCTGTTTGCCTTTACCACTTCAATCTGGAAAGAATTCTACCGGTGCCAATGCAATTGATATTTCCCCTTCTGGCAAAACTGGCATTATTGTGGGCGGCGATTTTTCAAACGATAAATTTAAAGACAGTAGCTGTGTCTTGATATCATTTGAGCAAGGCACTCAGTTTTCATTTCCATCAACTCCTTTACATGGATACAAAAGCAGTGTTTCTTTTGTATCAGAAAACGAAGTAGTTTCTTGTGGTACTTCAGGAGTTGATTTTTCTAATGACCAAGGTTTAACTTGGGAAAACATTTCTAATCTTAGTTTTCATGTTGTTAAAAAATCAAAGATTGGGAAAAGTATTTTTTTCGCTGGGGCTAATGGTAAACTAGGTCGTTTAAGAACCCCGCGATGAGTCAATTTTATTTTTTTTTGTTAAGTGAGTTACTTCAAAATATTTTTTTGTAAAAAACAATATCATTTATAAAAAGTTTATGATTAAGACATATATCTAATCTAATTTCGCGCTAAATAAAACTAATTTAATGTGTGGAATAGTAGCCTATGTTGGACACCGAGAAGCCTATCCTATAATTTTAAAAGGGTTAAAAAGATTGGAATACAGGGGGTATGACAGCTCAGGTATTGCCGTTATTTCAGACGAAATTAAAGTATATAAAAAGCAGGGGCGTGTTTCTGAGTTGGAAGAATCTCTCTTAGGTGTTCATTTGTCTGCCACCATTGGTATAGGGCATACCCGGTGGGCTACACATGGGGAGCCTAGCGATAGGAACGCACATCCTCATCTTTCACAGAGTGGACGAATTTCAATGATCCACAATGGTATCATAGAAAATTACGCAACACTTAAAAGTGAACTTGTTGCTAAGGGATATCATTTTAAAAGTGATACTGACACAGAAGTTTTGTTAAATTTTATTGATGACATTAGAGAGAACAATGAATGCTCTCTTGAGGAAGCTGTTCGCATTGCACTGAAACGCGTTACGGGAGCTTATGTGATTGTTTTGCTAGACGAAGAAAATCCAGATACATTAATAGCTGCAAGAAAGGGGAGTCCCTTGGTTATTGGTATTGGTAAGAATGAACATTTTTTGGCCTCTGATGCATCTCCGATTATTGAATACACGAAAGAAGTAGTGTATATCAATGATTACGAATTGGCCATTGTAAAGGGAGATGAACTTATTTTAAAGAATTTGGGCAATGAAAAAATTACTCCTTTTGTTCAGAAACTGGATATGGAACTCGCTGCTATTGAAAAAGGTGGCTTCGAACATTTTATGCTCAAGGAAATTTTTGAACAGCCAGATACAATATTTGATAGCTTTAGAGGACGTCTGGATCTTGCTAATGCAGATATTGTAATGGCGGGTGTGCAGAAATACATTGAGGAGCTGAAAAACGCAAACAGAATTATAATCGTTGCTTGTGGCACCAGTTGGCATGCAGCTCT
>CANLED010000079.1 GCA_947489175.1 Chitinophagaceae bacterium
AGTTGAATGGGTTAAAGGTGATATTTTGGATGTTAGCTTGTTATCTGACATCATGCAAACTTGTGAAAAGGTTTATCATTGTGCTGGCTTGGTTTCTTTCAATCCAAAAATGGCCTCACAGTTGATAAAAATCAATGTTGAAGGCACTGCCAATGTTGTGAATGTTGCATTAGCTACAGGAATAAAGAAATTAATTCACGTAAGTTCAGTGTCGGCTATTGGTAGAAAAAGAAACAATGCCACGGTTACTGAGAATACGAAATGGGAGGAAAATGCAAATCCTTCTGTATATGGCGAAAGCAAATACTTAGGAGAGCTTGAAGTTTGGCGTTCTTATTACGAAGGCTTAGATGTAGCCATTGTTAACCCCGTGATTATTTTGGGTGTAGGAGATTGGAACCACGGGTCTTCAGCTACATTCAAGAATGCCTTCAACGAATTTCCATGGTACACAGAAGGTGTGAGTGGTTTCGTAGATGCGGAAGACGTAGCCAGGGCTATGGTTTTATTAATGAAAAGCTCAATCTCTGGAGAGCGATTTATTCTTTCATCAGAAGACAAATCATATCAATCATTGTTTACTGAAATGGCAGTGGCTTTTGGTAAAAAACCACCTCACAAAAAAGTAACGCCATTTCTCGCTTCAGTAGTATGGCGGTTGGAAAAGTTAAAAAGCTTTTTTACAGGAAACGATCCATTGCTTACAAAGGAAACTGCTGAAACCGCTCAACAAAAAGTTTATTTCGACAATAGTAAAATTTTATCACAACTACCTGGCTTTGCTTTTAAAAAGGTAAGCGATTCGATAAAGGAAGTGTGTGGGAAATATGAAGTACAAATGAAGGAATACAAATGAAGAATGAAGAATACAAATGAAGAATGAAAAATGAAGAATGAAAGGCATCGCAGCCTTCAACCCCTTCAACCCTTTCAACTCCTTCAACCTCTTCAACTAACTTCAACCCCTTCAACTCCTTCAACCTCTTCAACTAACTTCAACCCCCTCAACTTTCTAAACTTTCTCAACCCTCTAAACAGGCTGTTCTATTTTTCATTTTTCATTCTTCTCTTTTCATTTGTATTAAAGGTCAAAATCATACGGCAACATATCCCCCAACTTTTCCCAATCCCAATATCCTGAATAAAACAAAGATCGTTGGTCATAGAAATAACCATTTTCCTCAATCACAATGTTGTTGAGAAATTTAATTATCGAAATTTGAAATGGTGTTGTACTGGGTAGTTTTTTTTCTGCTAGATAAATAGAAGACGGTTTCTCTTCTTTGAATTGTACACGAAGCTTTCCATTGAAACCAAGTTCTAACTCATTATTTATTGTTTTGTTATAGTGAGTACTGTCGTATGGATTTTTAATTTGTATAGGTATTGTTGTTTTTTCATCCACCAATTCTATCTTATAACCATTTAAATTAAGTGTGCTGTCGTAATAGCACCTAAAAAAATGAAGCAGTGAACCATAATAAGCACCTTCTCGGTTCTCTGCCCATCGTAAGCTATCAGATTCATTGCTTTTCATGGGCTGGAAAAAAGGAATGCCGGTAGACTCAGTTGCACCTGATTTGAATTCGTGAATAAAAGAATCCAATTGATACCTAATTTGATACCCCAATGCATTATTGTTTACAATCAAGTCTTCTCGTGATACAACTTTTAATTTATCTTTCTTTTTATAGTAGTAGAATCTTAGTACCTCAGGATTGGTAATAATGCAATTTTTTGCATTATCTGAGGTGCCAATAAATTGTTCTTTGAAAAAATTTCCATACTTCTCCCATCCATCTTTTATTTCACTGGTAAAAACAATTGACACTTCTTCCAAACTTTTTTGTTTTTGTTGAAGCTCCCAAACTTTGTCTGCCAACCCACTTGTTTGGTCATTTATTCTCATTGTAATTGTTTCATATCCACTAAATGAAATGCCCAATTCATAACCTCCATTTGGCAAATGCATTGAGAAGAGACCTTCAGAATTAACCACCGTGCCTATGGTAGTTTGTACACAAAAAACAGATGCTCCTTGAAGTGGTTGTTTTGTTTCTGCGTCAATAACTTTGCCAGAAACTAAAAAAGTTTGCGATAATCCAGCCACTGCAAACACCATGAACATCGTGATAAAGAAATATTTTTTCATTGATAGTATATTTATTTTTTTTGATTTGATCATCAATTCAAAATGCCTAGCCTTTATTTAACTTCTCCCAGATTTCTGGGATTCTCTTTATCCAAACAAATTCACGTCTTTTTTTAATGGCTTCTTCTGCTGGATAACCCATGTAAACCTTACCTCCTTCTAAACTATTGGTAACACCACTTTGTCCCATTACAACCGCTCCTTTACCTATCGTTATTGTTTTGTTTACCCCCACTTGTCCCCACAACACCACGCCATCTTCAACTACTGTTGCGCCGGCAATGCCTACTTGTGAAGCAAATAGGCAGTTTTTTCCTACTACAACATCATGTCCTATCTGAACAAGATTATCCATCTTAGTGCCTTCACCAATAATCGTATCATGCGTTACACCTCGGTCTATTGTACAGTTGGCGCCTATTTCAACAAAATCTTCTATAACAACCCTGCCACAACTATCCATTTTTTTATACCATATATCCCTGTTCTTTTTTGTGTTGTAATAAAAAGCATCAGATCCAATTACTGTTCCTGATTGTATGGTTACATTATTTCCTATCACACAATAATCCATGATGCTAACGCCTGGCTGAATGATGCAATTATTGCCAATGCTAACATGATTTCCTATGAATGAATTTGGTGCAATGTAACTGCCTTCTCCTATTGAAGCTGTATGGCTGATAGATGTAGTTGCTTTTTCAAAAGGCCTAAAATGACGTACAATTTTTAAGTATGCTTCAAATGGTTCTTTAACTACTAAAAGGGACTTATTTTCTGGAAAAGAAGTTGGTTGATCAATGATGATAAAGCTTGCTGAAGAATCAATGCAAGCTTTATAATATTTTGGATGATCAACAAAAACAAGGTCACCTTCTTCTACTTTATGTATTTCATTTATGCCAGTTGCAAATGCATTGCTGTTGCCTTGTATCGAAGCTCCTATCAATTCCGAAATCCATTGAATAGATACTGGCGATGGAAATTTCATGTTGTTGATTTTTTACAAAGATAGTGCTATGAAAAAACCAAGTTCAATTATAATCGTGATTTAACTTTTGCATAATTTTTTTTTTACAACATAACGTAAAGCATTTATTTTTTTCAGCTGTTATCGTAATTGAAAATATAGTAATTAACATCTTTTTTTGAAATGTGAATAAAATAGTAAAAAAATATTTCTTGTTAAAGGAATATATTTTTAATATTGTAAAGGGAATAGAATTCCCGTACTTATTAACCCATCTATATATCAAGGCCCGGTTTATACCGGGCTTTGCATTTAAGCCCTGCTCTCTTTTTTATTGATTAATAAATTGTTTGTTATTTTTTCTTTACAAACTTCTTAGCGCCTTTGTTTCAGCAAATTAATTTCTCTTACCTTGTGCAAAATAATTTTATGCTTAGATCCATGACAGGATACGGTAGGGGTGAATGTGCAATAAATGACAGAATTTTTATTGTAGAACTTCGTGCATTAAATGGAAAGCAATTTGAACTTTTACTTAAAATACCTTCACTGCTTAAGCCTTTTGAATTTGAAATAAGAAGTATCCTCGCGGAAAATATGCAAAGAGGGAGTGTTGAATGTACCATTAGCTTCAAACAAAATGGTGCATCCAAACCTTCTAACATCAATTTAGATTTGGCAAGGTCTTACTACAATCAATTAAAAGATCTTTCAGAAGAACTCAAGGCAGATGACAGCCAACTGCTTGCTTCAATTCTTAGGTTACCTGAAGTTGTTGGAACTGCAAGTGATGTATTAGCTGATAATGATTGGCTTCAAATTAAAAATGTAATGAACGATGCAGTTAGTATGATCACCAAACATAGAATGGATGAAGGCAATGTTCTTGAAACTGAATTGCTAAATAGAATTCAAAACATCGAACAGTTGCAAGAAAAATTGATGGTCATTGAACCAAGGCGGAAACAAAAAATTCGTGAAAACATACTGAAACTACTTGAAGATCAAGTTGGAAAAGATATTGTCGATAAAAATAGGTTTGAACAGGAACTTATTTATTACATCGAGAAAATTGATCTCACAGAAGAACAAGTAAGGCTCACCAACCATTGTACCTATTTTCGTACACTGATAAGTGAGAACGAGGTAGCTAAGGGACGAAAATTGTCATTCTTGTTGCAAGAAATAGGACGCGAAATAAATACTACGGGATCAAAAGCATACGATTCAGACATTCAGAAATATGTGGTGGAAATGAAGGATGAACTTGAAAAAGCCAAAGAGCAGGTTCTTAACATTCTTTAATGCGATCAATGTCTATTCGTTCACATATTTGGGATAAGTAGCATAACTTTGCATCATGACAGTCAGAATTTTTATATCAACATTGTTGATGTTAATCCTTTTTGGATGCGCTAAAGTAGAACTGTTCGAGAAGGTCGTGTTTACGCCTAATCAACAATGGAGCAACAGTTTCCAACCTGCCATTGAATTCGATATTCAAGATACAACATCTATGTATAGGTTATATTTTACCATCAGGCATGCTGATGCTTATGCATTCAATAATATCTGGATAAAGCTTTACAGCAAACTCCCTGGTGATTCTATCGAGAGGCAAGAACGGTATGAAATTCCACTCGCCACTGAAAAAAGATGGCTTGGATCTGGCATGGGTGATGTTTACGACCATAGGGTGTTGTTGTATAAAGACCCTGTTAAGTTTAGCAAAAAAGGCCTTTATACATTGCGTTTAGAGCAAGATATGCGTGTGGATCCTTTAGAATATGTTTTCAATGTTGGCATCAGGATTGAAAAAGTTAATTAACATGCGAAATATATTCGAACGCATACCCTTTCGTTTCATCAATTATATATACTGGATTCTACTTCTTTATTTAATAGCTGCACTTGCTTGGTGGTACTTACAATTGGTTCAACAAAATGAACTGATGTATTCTATGCAAAAATCCCAGATACTCCAATCTGCATCTCCTTCAACTTCCAATTCTCTCAACAGAATTGAAGATGAGAGGTTGCGAAATTCGAAACAATATGTAGGCGAAGGATTAACTTTTTTAATCATCACTCTTTTGGGTGCCATCTTTGTTTATGTTGTTGTGCGTCGTCAATTTCAACTTCACATGCAACAAAGAAATTTCATGTTGGCTGTAACGCACGAATTAAAAACGCCAATTGCAGTTACCAAACTCAGCCTAGAAACACTAAAAAGGCATCAGCTAAATGAACAAAAAAAAGAAGAAATTGTTAACAACGCCATAGTCGAAACTGACAGGTTAAATTCATTATGCAACAATATCTTGTTGAGTGCTGAACTAGAATCTGGAGGATATAAAATGTCAAAACTGGAGTTTGATTTTACCGCAATGACATTATCTGCAGTGGATGAATTTAAAAAAAGATACCCATTAAGAATTTTTGAATATCAGATTCCTTTGCCAGTATTCTACAATGGTGAAGAATTCTTGATTAGATTGGTACTCAACAACCTACTAGAAAACGCTGTTAAATACACCCCAAAAGAATCACCAATTGTAATTTCAATAGAAAATGAAAATCCAAAAAAGACTGTTGTGCTTAAGGTTGCCGACTTTGGAAAAGGTATTCCTGATAAAGAGAAGCAGAAAGTGTTTCAAAAATTCTATCGCATCGGGGATGAAATGAAAAGAATGACGAAAGGAACAGGCCTTGGATTGTTTTTAAGTAACAAAATCATTAAAGATCATCATGGGTCCATGTTAGTAGAGAACAATTTACCAACTGGATCTGTTTTTATAGTACGCCTACCAAAATAAATACAATGTCTCAAGAAAACAAATCATCAATTCTAATTGTGGAAGACGAAGAAAGTCTGCAAGGGGCATTAAAACTCAATTTGGAACTTGAGGGATATGATGTTACCTGTGCCGACAATGGCTCTATCGCACTAAAGAAAATTGAAGAAGAATATTTTGATTTAATTCTGCTGGATATTATGCTCCCCGAAATTAACGGCTTTGATGTTTGCGAAAACATCAGGCTGAAGAATATAGATACCCCTGTTCTGATGTTGAGTGCTAAATCCGGAAGCGCTGACAGGGTTGCAGGATTGAAACGAGGCGCCGACGACTATCTAACAAAACCTTTTAATCTAGAGGAACTCTTGTTGAGGGTAGAAAAACTCATTGAAAAAAATAAAAAACTTCAAGAAAAATCAAGCATAGGTCAGTACTACGAATTTGGTGGAAACTCCATTGATTTCCGTGCTCAACTGGCTATAAATTCAAACGGTGATGCCATTAAACTGAGTAAAAAAGAAACCATGCTGCTCAAATTAATGATTGAATATAAAAACGAAGTTGTATCCCGCGAAAAAATTCTCCAAGCAGTTTGGGGATATCAAGTTTTTCCTACCACAAGAACCATAGATAATTTCATCCTAAACTTCAGAAAATATTTTGAACTTGATCCCAAAGAGTCCATACATTTCCATTCTGTTAGAGGGGTAGGGTATATGTTTAGTGAAGGGGAAATTAAATGATAAATGAATACTGAAAATTATTAGCGTATGAACGTTGTTATCACTGGAGCATCAAGAGGTATTGGGAAAGAATTGGCTGAACATTTTGCAAGGGAAGGCGCTGACCTTTATTTGTGTTCAAGGGAAATGGGAAAAACAATCCAATGGCAGCAAGCATTAATGGAACAATATCATGTTAAAGTAGTTAGTTTCAATGCTGACTTAGGTGATGCTGATGATACAAAAGCATTTGGCAAACAGTTGCTTGACGCATTAGACCATGTTGATGTATTGATTAACAATGCAGGCTTATATCAGCCTGGAAGCATCCACAACGAGCCAGATGGACAATTGGAAAAAATGATGGCGGTAAATTTATTTTCTGCATATCATTTAACCAGAATTTTAGTGCCAAGGATGATTGAAAGAAAATCTGGACATATTTTTAACATGTCATCAATAGCTGCGCTAAAAGCGTATCAAAATGGGGGCTCTTATAGCATCAGTAAATTTGCCTTAACAGGTTTCAGTAAGAACCTAAGAGAAGAGTTGATGGGGCATGGCATTAAGGTTACTACAGTCTATCCTGGTGCAACCATGACGAGCTCTTGGGATGGCTCAGGCATAGACCCTAATAGAATTATGGAAGCATCAGACATCGCCAAGATGGTTGTTGCTGCTAGTAAATTATCCCCGCAAGCTTGTGTTGAAGATATAGTGATAAGACCGATATTAGGAGACCTGTAGAATGGAACAGCCGGTTGAAGTAGTTGAAGAGGTTGAAGGGGTTGAAGGCAACAAAATGCAGTTGAAGTGGTTGAAGAAGTTGAAGGGGTTGAAGAATTTTTTTCCATCACCGTCTCCCGAAGGGGACGGGGATGCATTAATAAGAAGAGGAAGCCTCACCTTCCTCTTCGAGAGAAGGTGAGGGAAAGAAAACTTCTTCAACCCCTTCAACCCCTTCAACCACCTCAACCCCTTAAACCTTAAACCTTAAACTTTAAACTAAAATTCCCTTATGTCAAATAAAAAATACGACCATTTATTTTTCGACCTCGACCACACTTTGTGGGATTTTGAAGCAAACTCAGAAGCTACTTTGAGAGATCTGTTTACAGAATTGAAACTTGATGAAAAGGCTACAAGCGATTTCAATGATTTTCACACAACATATAGCCACCACAACAATATTTATTGGGATCGCTTTAGAAAAGGGTACATAAACCGCGAAGAACTGCGGTGGAAGCGGATGTGGCGCACCTTGGTAGATTATAAAATTGCTGATGAAGGTTTGGCTAAATCCATGAGCGACAGGTACTTGGATATCCTTCCTACAAAAACCAATCTATTCCCACATTGCAAGGAGCTCCTTGCTTATCTGTCAGAAAAAAAATACCCCATGCACATCATCACCAATGGGTTTGAAAAAACACAACACCAGAAGCTA
>CANLED010000080.1 GCA_947489175.1 Chitinophagaceae bacterium
TTATATTGGGCATAGACAATGAAATGTTGGGCATCTCAACGCTTGTCTTGATATTGACATTGTTGCCAACATCTATCTATGGATTTTGTCCCTTCTATTATTTTGCTGATTTCAGGACATGCAAGAAAGAAAATTATTCAATAAAATGAACCGAACACTAAATAGCCTATTTGTTATTTTATTTTTGATGACCACAAAATGGGGGTTTACCAAAAATTATTACGTAGATCCATCACACGCTACAGCCCAAGAAAATGGGTCAATTTCAAATCCTTGGTCATCCATAAATGATGTAAATATTGCTGCTAAAAATATCCTTCCTGGCGATACGGTATTTTTCAAAAAGAACGAATCGTTTATAGGGACTTTGATGATAATACGAGGAGGAAATCTAACGCATCCAGTTGTATATACGCACTATGGAATTGGGTTACTGCCAGTATTTTCAAATCATACTTCTGATGTGATTAACTTATATAATGTTCAGCATGTAATCATTGATGGCATAAAAATTATCGATCATTCCATCAGCAAAACAGATCATTCGATAACAGCAAAAATCAGCTATGCCATCAATGTAGATAAGTCAACATATTGTACCATTCGCAATTGTGATATTTCTCTTGTTGGCATTGGTATTTCAGTAACCGAAGGATCTGATTTTACAACTATACAAGGCAATCATATTTACAACTTAAGGATGGTAAGGAATACTCCTCTTGCTGTTAATTCCAATGATGATTATGGTGCCAATCCTGTTGTCATTGGAAGTTCAAATAACAAAGTATTCAACAATTATTTTGAAGAATGCTGGGCCAATAGTTATGATTATGGGTATGATGGAGGTGCTATTGAATTATTTGGAAATGAGATGAATGGGAATGAATTTATGTATAATACAGCATTGAACTGCAACGGATTTCTGGAGGTTGGCAGTAGTGAGGTTGGGTATGCAAAAAACAATCTTGTTGCGTATAATAAAATCATCAATTGTGGCATAATTGGATATTACCACAACGCTTCAGCGTACAAGGTAAATATTCAGAACCTTCAATACTATAACAACACGGTGGTTGAAACCATTCAGCAGTTTACAAAGCCGGCTTATCTTTTCGCTACGCAAGGAGACGGACAAAAAGGAATGGTTGTTGTAAAAAATAATATTTTTTGGTTAGCATCAGGCGTGAAATTTGCCTCTGCTCAATTTTATAATGGACAAATGTTGCGAGAGAATAACATTTTTAAGCTAACCAATGCAAATGTTGGTTTTAAGACAAATCAATCTGAGAAAAAACTAGTTGGGGAAGCATTATTTGTGAATTTAAAAGGAGGTCCAAGCCAGTGGGATCTTGGATTGGTCAAGAAATCTATTGCTATTGATTTTGGCTTAGATATTGGACTTCGTAAGGATTTTAGAGGCCAATTGCTGAAGGGGAAGCCCGATGCTGGAGCGTTAGAGCAACAGCAATAACTAATGAAGTAAAAAAATTAGTTTTGTTGTGTGACTAAAGTCATGTTGTGAGATGAAATTTGCATTTAGCTTTGAATTCTAAATACAACAACATGAAAAAAAACATGGGAACAACAGATAAAATCATTCGATTGCTTATGGCATCTATCTTTATAGGATTGTTTATTACAGACACTGTTGTAGGAACAGCAGGTGTTGTATTGCTGATTTTAGCCGGTATTTTCATTTTAACCAGTGTTGTGTCTTTCTGCCCTATGTATTCATTTTTTGGAGCTAATACATGCAACAAGAGTGCAAATGAAACAGCGACTAAATAACAATCAAACATTAAATTTATAAGATGTTCAATTTTTTAAAAAACTTATTTAAGCAAAAGCCATCAATTAATTTTCACGAACTTGTGCAAAAGGGGGCAATCATAGTTGATGTTAGAACTCCTGGCGAATACATTACGGGTCATATCAGTGGGGCACTTAATGTTCCTATTAATTCGCTCGTTTCTCATTTAAATAAGTTGCCTAAAAACAAGCCATTGATTACATGCTGTGCATCTGGTATGAGAAGTGCAACGGGTAGACAAATTCTTATCAGCAAAGGCTATGAAGAAGTGTATAACGGAGGTCCCTGGACAGTCCTTAACAAAAAAATAAATGGATAATATGACGATGTTTAATTTATTTAAAAATAACATACTGTACATTGCTGGAGGATTAGCAGGCGCTATCGGTGGTTTTTTATATTGGAAATTTGTGGGGTGCAGCAGCGGTACTTGCAAGATTACTTCGAGTCCAATAAATAGCAGTTTATATTTTGGATTAATGGGTTCCTTGGCATTCGGTATGTTCAAAACAAAATCAAAAGAAAATGACAACAAATAGTACGTTTGGTCAAATTATCTCAGGTTCAAAGCCTGTGTTGGTCGACTTTTTTGCAGAATGGTGCGGACCTTGTAAAATGATGGCACCCATTCTAAAAGATTTGAAAGTGGCCATTGGTGAGAATGCAATTATTCTTAAAATAGACATCGATAAGAATCCACAAGTGGCAAGATCTTACAATGTTCAAGGTGTTCCAACGCTGATAATCTTTCAAGATGGACTTGTTAAATGGCGTCAATCAGGCGTTGTGCCTGCAAAAAATCTTCAAAAGGAGTTGGAGAAATTAGGTTAAAATAGCCATTCATCGCTTGAAATGCAGGAACAATAAATTTAGAATTTTGCACATTGAGCACCATTAACATCCTCTTCTCCTCTGATGATGTAGAGCAATGAAAACTCACTGCTTTGGTAAAGTCTTGAGAGTGGCTTTGTTTTCGAATAGTTAACATCATACGAAAATCCAGCCCTAAAATTATTCCACTCTATTCCTACATAAGGTATAATAGCATCCTTGTTGCGCAGCCACAGGCCTGCATAAAACTCGTAATAGTTTGTAGGATGTGTGCTGTAAAAATAACTAATGGCTGATCCCAAGATGATTTCATTGTAGCTAGACTGGTGTTGAAATTGAATGCTAGAATGAAGCGTTGTAAAATATCCAATCGGGAAATAACTTCCAGCCTGCAGATTTATACGGGGTTGAATAAAATAATTTTTATCGATGAATCCCACTTTAGGTTTCAATATGTGGTAAACAGAAGTGCCAATATAAAAAAGGTTTTTATCGGTTGTAGATCCTCTGTAAAGCAAGCCAGCACTCATGTCTGCAGAAGATTTCCCAAGTTTTTTTGTCAAAAAATATTCTGATGAACGCAAGGTGAATCCAGATTCTGTAAGTTCATCTTCGAAATCTGCCTTGGTTTCATCAAAGCTCATTGTAGAAAAAATCCCCTGAAAGCCGGTTATAATTGTATGGCGCCCTTTTTTGTCTAATTGTTTTGCATAAGAAAGAGATAAGGCAATAAAATTTTCTTTTAAAATGCCGTTTCCTGATTTATCTGACAGCATCATCAACCCTACACTTAGCTTATCATTGGTAGGTATAAGTCTTCTAAGTATTGGTCCGTCTGCAGAAACTGTTGTGGTACTATACGCATCTGCAAAAGTAGGCCACTGATTTCTATAGTTGGCCACAGCCCTGAAGCGCCCTGTAAAATTTCCTGTATTGGCTGGATTTAAAGTTAGGGGAGACGCAAAGAATTGTGAGAAATGAGGATCTTGTGCGTTTATAGTATAAACACAAACACTCAGTATAAACACTAAAAACTTTCTTTTCAATATCATCATCTTATGAGTGTGATTGTTCCTTTATAAGATTCTACTTTTCCAGATTGTGTAGTAACCAATGTATAATAGACATAAGTTCCTTGAGGTACTTTATTACCTTTGAAACTGCCGTTCCAACCGGTGCTGTAGTCGTTAGCCTTTGTATTTTTAGATTCAAAAACACGCTCACCCCATCTGCTGAATATTTGCAAAAGTTTAACTGTAACCACGTCTGTTCCACCTATGATGTAGAAATAATCATTTAATCCATCTCCATCGGGTGTAAATACATTTGGAATGGCAATATGTGATTTATAAAAAGTATTTATTTTAACTTCTGCAGAATCAATGCAATTGTATGTAGTTGTGGCATATACCCTGATTAACATGCTTGAATTTGTTGTAGCAACGGGTGTAGGACAATCTTTGCAACTTAAAATTGAATCAGGTGTCCAATTTAATGTCTTGTAAGGTTCGCCTGTATTTGTAAGTGTTAATTGTACAGGCTCTCCTCTATAGACATTCGAAACCTTTGGATTAACTTGAATGAATATAGGTTGGTAAGATATGCTGGCGCTGTTGTTAGATAAGTTCAACTCAAATTGAACTTGATCGTTGTTCAAATACATAAACACATTTCCTGTTTCTGATCGTCGAATTAAATGCTTTGTTTTCACACAGCCTTTGTCGAAAATTGTTGTTTGATCAATAAATCCAGATCCAAGATATTTTTCAGAGGAAGAGCTGGAATCTGCATCATAATAACGAATTTCAATGTTCTTTTTTAACTCTGAATAATTGTTTCCTAAGCAAACTTTAGATTCAATCAACAAACTGTCAGTTTGGTAGCAAAAAATCTTTTCTTTTGTGATTGAAATATCAATAGGCATTACATTGACAATTGTTTCTGCATGTCCAGTACAATTGTAGATGCTTTCTGCATCTACTTTTACAAGGGTTGTGTCTTTTATTTTTATAATGGGATTAGAGCAAGTTAAACAGCTAATTTGAGCCGGTGTTGTCCATTTCACGTTCAACACAGCATCATGTTGGTTGATCAGGTTGAATTGCAAGTCTGTATTGCTGAACACTGTTGTGTCGCCTGGATTGATTGAAATCCTGTATTGAAAAAAACTGCTTGCTGAACTGTTGTTCAATTCATTGCCTTCGGCAACAGTGTTTTCTTCATCAAAAACCAATGAAAGTGTATCTTGCTTTGGTCTGTTTGCTTTGATGATTTGGGTGAACTCAACTTGGCAATTTCCCAAAATATCATAATTTATTAGCAATGGTTGATCTACGAGTTGGGTTCCAGATTCACCAGGTAGTTTATCATAAAAGCGGATTGATGTTCCCTTGCGTATGGTATCATATCCATTGTTGTTAACACTAAAAACAATTCTTATGTAATCATCCTTATAGCAATTGACGGAAAGAATATTAACTGATCCTTCAGGAGCAGGGTCTAAAACTCGAAGCGTGAAAGTATTAGATGTGTCAACACAACTTCCTTTTGAAGCAATCAGTTTAATAGCATAAAATCCAGGAGTTAAGAAATCATAGAGCAAGTCTGTTTTTGTGCTAACCATGGTTTCTATAGAGGTTGAATTGTTTCTCACAAACCATTGATAGTCACTTGCACCATTGGAGGTATTTTTAAAAAAAGCAGGATCTTTGTAAATGTCTTTTCTAGAGGCAATAATTCTTTCGTTTGGTGAAAAGCGGGCATCAACGCCACAATTCACTATAACATAACCAATGTAAGTATTGCTGCAGGTTCTTCCTGTGTTGTATGCAATCAATTTCACTTCATATCTACCTGTATCTGCAAAAACATGTGAGTAGTTGTTTGATGATGATACCATCACACCATTGATGTACCACTGGAAATCTGAGGATCCATTTGAAGTGTTGATAAACTGAACCAAATCTCCTTTTGTGGGGTATGGATTTCCGTCCCAATTGAATTTTGCATCAGTTGTGGAGTCGCATGGGGCTGCACAGAGCGCATTGTTAAATAAACTATTTCCAAAATTTATTTCAGCAAAAGCACGCATCCTATCAGCTTGACCGCGGGTAAAAACAGTTGGACAAGAGCCTCCATAATCCATAAAATTCGTAACATTGTCGGGTACGTCTTTATAAAAAGAACCTGAGGCTGTATCAGTGTTACATGAATTATCTGGACTATTGCAAGAAACAAATCTGGTTGCAGCATCTGGAGGCGTGTCGCATACCAAATCGCCGTTTGTAGTGCAATCATTGTTAGCGCATCCTCCAGCAAAAGTATGTAGCAAAGAGAGAGAATGGCCAATTTCGTGAACCATAACAGGGATGTCTAAGCTGTTGATAACAACCCCACCTCCAGTGCTGGCATAGCCAACAATGCCATACCTTACCCAACCGCCACATTCAAATGTACTCCCGGGAAGTTCACCTACCACAGAATTAACCAACCATACATTTACATATTTGGTGGTATCCCATTGAACCAATTTGTTGAGTTCTCTTCCTTCAAGGTCAAAATCAATGTTTTCATAATAGCTTTTTATCCTGTCTATTCCAGTAGATCTACCCCCGTCTGGTGCAACTTTTGCAAGACAAAATTCAATTCCCGTGTGAACTCCTAATGAGTCAACTCCATAATTACCCCTGTGAGCAAAGGCGTCGTTTAACTCCTTTACAGCATTGACAATCATTTGATTGGTGATGGATTCAGGATTGTTATTTACAATATGAAAAACAATTGGGATTGAATAAATAGAATCAGGCGCAGCAGGATTAAAAGGCGTTTGAGATAGTCCACTACTGTTAGGATTTTTCTTTGCTGAAGCTGCGTTTATTTTAGCTTGATTTCTTTGTCTGATTAATGCGTTTATTCTTTTTTCGTTGGCAGAAAAAGCATTGTTTAATCGCAGGCTGTTCGTGTATAAGTCGAACCCACACTTGTCTACTCCTATTGCTTGATTTTGTATCTGTGACTGTGCATCTATATATAAAAATAGCAATAGTGAAATTACAATGGTTTTTACTGAAAAATGCATAGGATATTGTGTGAAAATTATTTTTATTTTATCCCATTTGAAGGAATAATTAAAAAATAATTAGTTTCTTTCTACTAAGATTTGGCAAAAGTAATTACATTATTTATCATCTTACAACAGATAATAAATATCAAATGTTAAAAAATAAATTATTACTTCAGCGCTTCTGAAACTGCATTAAAAAAAACAGGAATGTCTTTCTTAGGATCTTGCATCCCCAAGGTTTCTATTGGCATGAAACCCTTGTAGGCAGAGGATTTGATGATATTGCACAAACGATCAAGATTCATTGGTGTTTGCACTCCTTTAATCAGTAATTTTTCTTTTACTTGCCAATTAACAGCCAAAGGAATTGCTTTTCTGATTTCTTCGTATGGATCTTCTGCAATAAAATTACCTGTGTCGAGAACAAGTCCAAGCCACGGACTGTTTATTTTTTTGAAAAGGTCATGGCACTCATCTGATGTTCTTAAAAAATCATTGTGGTTTTGTATCCCAAGAATAATTCCGTACGATTTTGCTGTTTCCAAACATGATTGAAAAGCATCAATCATCCGGGCTTCTATGCGTTTCCTTTCACCTCCTTCACTGTATAGCTTGGCAGTGAAAACACGCAATACAGGTGCTCCTAACTTTGCTGCCACTTCAATCCATTTCTTCACCAAATCAATTTCTTTGTTCATCAACGCTTTGTCTTCAAAAGAAAACTCGTTGCGAACACCTGTGCCACTGATGGAAATTCCGAGTTCATGTGCTTTCCTCTTAAAAGAAAAAATCTCATCATCAGATGGGACTGCTGGATAAGTGGAAAAATAGTAACCTGTTATGTCAATTGCTTCAAAGCCTGTTGCTGATGTGAATTCAAGCAATTCAGTTAAACTGATTTTCTTCTTCATCAACATGTCATTGAAAGAATAAGCATTAAGGCTTATTTTGAAATGCTGGTTTGAACTGATTGATGTTGAAAATGAAGAAGCCCTAACCAGTGATAAAGCTGGAAGGGCTGTTAAAAAATTTCTTCTGTTGAAACTTGACATGATTAGTAGGTTATAAAGTTGACATATCAATTACAAAACGATATTTGATATCGCCTTTGATCATCCTTTCGTATGCTGCATTGATTTGTGAAATGTCTATTGTTTCTATTTCCGCAAATATTCCTTTCTCATGGCAGAAATCAAGCATCTCCTGTGTTTCTTTGATGCTGCCGATCATTGAACCGATGATGCTTCTTCTGTTTTTAATCAAGGCAAAAGGCGATACTTTTGGTTGATGTTCTGGTAATCCCACAACCAGTAGTTTTCCATGCAATCCCAATAAACCAAGGTAAGCTGTGTAATCATGGTCTGCGGATATTGC
>CANLED010000081.1 GCA_947489175.1 Chitinophagaceae bacterium
CCCAAATGATGCGGATGGTCTGTTGGATCTCCTGGCTGCGTGTTCATCGGAAATCCCCGCGTTATTACAGTTCCATTGGGTGCTGATATTGGATACAATACCTGCTTGGCTATGGTGTCTGGAAAGAAAAAATCTGTGAAAGGCTTTCCAGCTATTGACACATGGATTGCAGGATTCTTCTTGTCTTTAGTGAGTTTTACAGTTGACGTTTGTGTCACCAAGCACACAACAAAAAATAACTGAACTGGTAGAAGTAGAATGATTTTTTTCATAACAAATCGTTGATTCTTTATTTTAGTTTTAATTTAATTACAACCACGCCAGTTGCAAATTCTGGCCCAAATTGCTTTATGGCTTGCTCTCCTTTAAATACATTTATTGATTCAATATCGTTGGGATTGATTGCATTCATTTCTTCTTTACTTATTCGCTTTTTATCTAAGAAAAATGCAGGCTCTGCGCCTTTATTTCCATTCAAAAGTAGCTTACTTTCTTTTCTTTTAAAATGAACCTTTTGCAAAAAATTTACAGAGAAATTCGTTACCCCGCCTGCTACAATATTTCCTTTCTTTCCAGATGTCACTTCGAAAACAATTTCATTACCCATTAACCTATACGTGGCGGTTAACATGATACCTTCTACCTCAAAAACATTATACAATGAATTGTCAATCAAATAGGTTTCTAACAATACCCCGCCTCCCTCATCTGTTGCATAAACTCCTTTTGAAACATCCACACTTTTCATGGTGTAATCCTTTGTCATCGGTTGCTTAACCGATTTATATTCGGTTCGCCAAGTTAATGTTGAATCATTGATGGGCTTAATGGTTAACAATACTTCCACGCTATCTGTCGTCTGACCATTTTTATACATCTGCATCATGCCATGCCACTCTCCATGCCACTCCTTTAATATCTGTGCACTTGAATGAGCGGAAAAACATAAAAGAAAAAATGTAGATATTACTAATCGCCTCAAATTCATACTATATTTGTTTATATCCATAAATTTAACATCAATTATCTCAATAGCCTGAAAATAAAAAACCCATGAGAAATTCACATGGGTTTTTTTAGTTTTAAGTTTTTAGTTATCTGTTTAGATTCTTGACAAAACCTCATTTCCCATCGCTTCAGTTCCTAAGATCATATTTGATGCCGTTGTTGCATCAGCAATATCCCTGGTCCTGAATCCTGCTTTCAATACAGCATCTATTGCATTGATTAATGCATCTGATTCTGCTTTCAAACCAAATGATATTTCCAACAACAACGCCGCCGATAAAATCGAAGCAAGTGGATTGGCTACTCCTTTCCCGGTGATATCATGCGCTGAACCATGAATGGGCTCATAAACTCCTGTTCCATCTCCGATTGATGCTGATGCCAACATTCCCATTGATCCTGCTATTTGTGAAGCCTCATCGGTTAGAATATCTCCAAACAAATTTGCCGTTACCACAACATCAAAACGTGTTGGATCCTTAATCAACATCATCGCTGTGGCATCCACAAATTGATGCTCTACCTCTACATCCGGATATTCCAACGCAATTTTTTGTACCACCTCTCTCCAAAGCCTGCTTGTTTCTAATACATTGGCCTTGTCAACTGAACATACTTTATTCCTTCTCGTTCTTGCTGCATCAAATGCTTTTCTGGCAATTCTTTCCACCTCAAATCGGCTATATTCTGCTACATCATAGGCAGTATCTCCGTCGTTCTTTCTTCCTTTCTCTCCAAAGTAAATATCTCCTGTTAACTCCCTGAAAAAAAGAATGTCAGCGCCTTTTAAAATTTCTGGTTTGATGCTAGATGCTCCTAATAACTCATCAAATAATTTAATGGGACGAAGATTTGCATATAACCCCAACTCTTTGCGCATTTTCAACAAACCCTGCTCTGGCCTTACTTTGGCAGTTGGATCATTGTCGTACTTTGGATGCCCTACTGCTCCAAATAATACGGCATCAGATGCACGCATTTTTTCCAACGTTTCATCAGGCAATGGATTGCCTGTTGCCTCAATGGCTACATGTCCTATCAGCGCTTCATCATACGTAAATGTATGTCCAAACTTTTCTGCTATCTTGTCTAGCACCAATTTTCCTACCGCAGTTACTTCCTGTCCTATTCCATCTCCTGGTACTATGAGAATCTTCTTGTTCATATTTTTTATTTAATCGTTAATCTACCTTTAAGTTGGGGGATATTGTATATAGAACCTAAACAACTCAACACCTCAACATCTAAACAAACAAACAGTCTATAACAAATTCAACATCTTCTGTGTTGCTTTTATCGCTGCTACCGTTTGATCGCTGTCTAAGCCCCTTGTCTTAAACTCCCTTCCCTTATAGTCCCACGTAATAATGGTCTCACACAATGCATCACTCTTTCCCCCTGGCGGTATTCGAACTGCATAATCCGTTAACACGGGCAAAGTACTTTTTTTCTTTTTATAAATATTTCTCAATGCATTCATGAATGCATCATACTGTCCATCCCCTTGCGCATGCTCTTCAATCACTTCTCCTTCTAAATTGATTTGCAAAGTAACAGATGGCCTCAAATCTTTTGAGTGTGTCAATACATAGTTGACTACCTGCACTTTTTCTTCGATTGAACTGCTGTCGATTACATCTGAAATGATGTATGGAAGGTCTGATTGTGTAACAACTTCTTTCTTATCTCCTAACTCGATAATTCGCTGTGTTACCCGCTTCAAGTCTGCATCAGACAACTCAATACCCAATTGTGCTAAGTTGTTTTCGATATTGGATTTTCCACTGGTTTTTCCCAATGCATACCGACGCTGTCGTCCAAATCGCTCTGGCATCAAATCGTTGTGATACAGGTTGTTTTTTTTGTCGCCATCAGCATGTATTCCGGCTGTTTGCGTAAATACATTCTCCCCTACAACTGGCTTATTGACTGGTATGCGAAAGCCTGAAAATGTTTCCACCAACCTGCTTACTTGATACAAAGATTTTTCTGCTACCCTGGTTCTGACGTTGGGCATAAAATCATGCAATACTGCCACAGCACTTGCCAGTGGTGCATTTCCTGCACGTTCTCCCATTCCATTGATGGTAAGATGTATGCCTTGAATACCTGCTTTTACTGCCTCCAACACATTAGCAGTTCCTAAATCATAATCATTGTGTCCATGAAAATCAAAATGACTATGTGGATACCTTGCAATTGTTTGTGTTATAAATTCTTTTACCTCCACTGGCTCTAACACACCCAATGTATCTGGTAGCATAATGCGTGTAACTGGCTGCTGCGTTAAAAAATCCAAATACTGAAATACATAGTCGGGAGAATTGCGCATCCCATTGCTCCAATCTTCTAAATATACATTGCATTCAATCCCTTTTTCCTTACCCAATGCAATCACTTTTGCAATCTCAGCAAAATGTTGCTCTGGTGTTTTCTTGAGCTGGTGCACCAAATGATTCATCGATCCTTTGGTTAATAAGTTCATCACCTTTGCTCCGGCTTTCACCATCCAATCAATCGAAATATCACCATCTACAAATGTCAATACCTCCACCTTCTTCAACAATCCCTTGCCCTTCGCCCAACGCGTGATTTTTTTCACCGCTTCAAATTCTCCCTCTGAAACCCTTGCTGAAGCTATCTCTATGCGATCTACTTTTACTTCTGTAAGCAACAATTGTGCGATTGTCAATTTTTCAGATGATGAAAAAGATACGCCACTGGTTTGTTCACCATCCCTCAAGGTGGTGTCCATGATTTCTATGTATCGGGTTGTTTTAGGCATGCGTTGGTGTACTGAAGTATCAGTTTTTAAACTTCAAGTTAATCTTTCAAATTAATATTTGCTATTTTCTGCAAACGCAGTGATTTCAGTTTTGATGTTGTGTAGAAAATCAATGTCATCAAATCCATTCATCAAATTGTGCTTTTTGTATCCGTTGATGTCAAACGATTCTTTCTCTCCCGTTGATACTAATGTAATGGTCTGCGCCTCTAGACTTACCTCTATCAATGTATTGGGATCATTTTCTATTGCCGTAAATATTTGATGTAAAAAACCTTCTGAAACTGTTACTGGCAAAATGCCAATATTCATTGAGTTATTCTTGAAGATATCTGCAAAAAAACTTGACACCACACACCTGAACCCATAATCATATATCGCCCATGCCGCATGCTCACGGCTGCTTCCACTTCCAAAATTTCTTCCACCGACAAGGATTTTACCAGTGTAAATTGGATTGTTTAATACAAAATCTTGTTTGGGTGTATTGTCTGGATTGTACCTCCAATCTCTAAACAAATTTTCATCAAAACCTTCTCTTTTCGTAGCCTTTAAAAACCTCGCTGGAATGATTTGGTCTGTATCTACATTCTCAATTGGCAAGGGAACTGCTGTGCTGCTTAATACCGTAAATTTATCGTAAGCCATTTTTATATTTTTTATCCGATGAGGGTTCTTGGGTCTGTGATGATGCCTGTTACTGCGGCGGCGGCGGCTACGAGTGGACTAGCCAATAAGGTTCTAGCGCCCGGACCTTGTCGTCCTTCGAAGTTCCTGTTGCTGGTACTTACAGCATATTTTCCTACCGGAATTTTATCATCGTTCATCGCTAAACATGCTGAACATCCTGGCTGACGAAGCTCAAATCCTGCTTCAATCAGAATATCCAAAATCCCTTCATCCTTAATTTGTTGCTCAACAACATGAGAACCTGGAACAACCCATGCCGTTACATTGTCGGCCTTTTTTCTTCCTTTTACAATGGACGCAAATGCCCTGAAATCCTCTATTCGCCCATTTGTACAACTGCCAATAAATACATAATCAATTTTCTTTCCCAACATCGGTTGATCTTCATCAAAGCCCATGTAGCTTAGCGATTTTTCGTAACTCACTTTTCCTGATTCCATCCCTTCTGCCGTTGGAATCCTTTGTGAAATTCCCATGCCCATTCCTGGGTTGGTACCGTAAGTTATCATCGGCTCAATATCAGCACCTTCATAATTATACTCTATATCAAAAACCGAACCTTCATCTGTTTTCAATGTCTTCCAATAAGCAAGTGAATTAACCCAAGCTTCTCCTTTTGGTGCTTTTTCTCTTCCGTTGATATAGTTGAAAGTGGTTTCATCAGGAGCAATCATTCCTCCACGTGCGCCCATTTCGATGCTCATGTTGCACACTGTCATGCGGCCTTCCATACTCATTTCCTCAAAAACCGGACCCGCAAATTCTACAAAATAGCCCGTTGCACCCGCTGCTGTTAGTTTTGAAATGATGTAAAGCACTACGTCTTTTGGAGTAACACCTTTGCCCATGCTGCCATGAACATTGATGCGCATTTTCTTTGGCTTGGGTTGCATGATGCATTGCGATGCCAACACCATCTCCACCTCTGAAGTTCCGATGCCAAAGGCAATACAGCCAAAGGCTCCATGTGTTGATGTATGCGAATCTCCACATACTATTGTCATGCCCGGCAATGTAATTCCATTCTCAGGACCAACCACGTGCACAATACCATTTTTCGGATTTCCCAAACCCCAATGCGAAATACCATACTTGGCCGAATTCTCTTCTAAAGCTTTCAACTGATTGGCTGATAATACATCCGCAACAGGTAGGTGCTGGTTGATGGTTGGCGTATTGTGGTCTGCAGTAGCAAAAGTCTTTTCTGGAAACATCACATCCACATTCCTATTCTTTAATCCAAGAAAGGCGACCGGACTAGTTACTTCATGAATGAAGTGTCTGTCGATGAACAATACATCAGGTCCATCAGCAACCTGCTTCACTATATGGGCATCCCACACTTTATCAAACAATGTTTGAGGCTTATTACTCATTTTCAATGATATTTATGATAACGTTAATCAATTTTAAAGACAGAATGCAAATTTCGAATAAATTATGGTAAAAATGCACAGTTTAATAGGAAATCTTGAATACAAGTTAAACAAGAATCGCTTGCAAAAGAAACGCAATTCCAAAATTAAAAGCCATCTTACCCATAAAAGCGGTTTCAAATTAGTCAATTTTATATAATTAACTTGACCTATTGAACAGCATTAATGCTACAAAAAGATGATTCTTCGGATTTTCAGAGAAATTATTAGCGCTTAGTAGGCATTTGTGCTTCCACTTTTGAGAGCTGAACTGACAACCTTTCGGCAATTTCCTTAGTTTTTCCTGGAAATTGAGTTGATAAATCATGCTCTTCACCTATATCTTGAACTAAATCGTACAACTCTTTCTTGCCAGTTCTCATGCTGTAAACATACTTCCATTTCCCCAGCCGAGCAGCTCCATAAAAATTTATCCCTGGACCATCTTTAGTCACCCACTTGTTTGGGACATGCCAGACAAATAAGCGATTATCGTTTTTTGCCGATTTACCTGAAAACCTTGATTGAAAGCTTTCTCCATCGATCTGTGACTTATACTTTTTAGGGTTTATTCCCGCAATTTGCAAAATAGTAGGAAAGAAATCCTCTATGATTAATGGTTCCTTATTTACGGTTCCAGGATTGATTTTTCCAGGCCATTGAGCAATCATCGGCACCCGAATTCCTCCCTCGTAAACAGAACCTTTTCCTGCGCGAAGCGGTAGGTTCTGTGTGTGGGCTTTTCCACTGCGGGGTGGACTAAGACTCAATCCGCCGTTGTCTGACATAAATAAAATCGCTGTGTTCTTATCCAACCCATTTTTCTCTAAATAATCCATCACATCCCCTAAACTCTTGTCCATACCCTCAATCAATGAAGCATACTTAGCTTCTGTACTGTCTAACCCCTTCGCAAGGTACTTGTCAAGATACCTTTTATCGGCATCCAATGGCACGTGGATTGCATAATGTGCCAAATACAAAAAAAATGGTAGTTGCTTGTCTGCTCGTTTATCAATTTCCTTGATTGCCTCTTGTGTTAACGCTTCTGTTAGAAAGATATCTTTTTGGTGATATGCAGAGAGATCCTGAACACCATGCGTAGTTCTCTTTCCATCAGCTGGATTGCCAAAATTTTTCATACCCAAATAACTCGCAGGGTGTCCTGCAGAGGTTCCAGCAACGTTCACCATAAATCCCACATTTTTGGGATCTGCCCCAGGTGTTCCTGTGCTCCCAAAATGTGCTTTGCCCACATGCATCGTATAATACCCATTGTCTTTCAAAATCTGTGGCAATGCAACAGCAGTAAATGTATTATTTGTTTTACCAGTGGGATCAAATCCGTTGTAATTCCAATTTGGAGGAGCCATCATTGAATCAGGGGCATCTGTTGGCTGATCCCTTAAAACATTTGTCCACATGGTAACCTTATGCCTTGCTGCATTCATGCCCGTCATCAAACTCACCCTTGTTGGCGTACACACGGGTGTAGAATAGGCATTGGTAAATTTCATGCCGCCGGCAGCCAGTCTTTCCATATTTGGGGTTTCATATTTTATGTTGAACGGCGTTTTCTTTTCAAAAAATGGAACTGAACAATCTTGCCACCCCATATCATCAACCATAAAAACAACGATATTGGGCTTGCTTTGTGCTGCGGAAGCGTTCGCCCAAATTAAAAATAGCAACATCAAGAGTTTGGGGTATTTCATTGTTTAGTTGTTGAGGCGTTGAGTTGTTTAGGAATTGTTAGCGGAAGAAAAACTTATTGCATCTTGAAGATAGAAGAAGGAAATGATTTGTCAAAAAAGCATGAATGAATGATGCCTATTTTAAGAAAAGAATTCACAATTAAGCTCCCCTCAAAGGTGCTAAATGCAAACATCCCTGTCTTTTAGAGACAGGGATGTACCATAACTTATAATGACGTCTTTGTAATTAATTGAAAATCAAATTATTAAAATGCAGGTTTCCCCCACAAAGACTCCCCTCCTGGACAGGAGGGGTGGACTCTGGCGAGGCGCCGAAGGTGACGAGACAGAGGCCGGGGTGGTGGATTTCCATAATTTAATTCCACCACCCCGTCTCCAGACACTCGCTTCGCTCGGTCTGGATCCACCCCTCCTGTCCAGGAGGGGAGTCTTGTGTTTGTTGCTCAAATCACACACATTTGTT
>CANLED010000082.1 GCA_947489175.1 Chitinophagaceae bacterium
GACTTGAAATTTTTTGAAAAGAATTTTAGGGGAATAATGCCATTGGAGATATTAGTTGATGCAGGAAAAAAGAATGGCATTGCCGGATCACGGTCACTAGGGGTGTTTGAGCAAGTTTCAAATTACAGTGGGTTTATTGCTAATATGCCAGAAATGGCCCGGCCACTCTCTTTGGCTGAAGGATTAAAGTTTGCTCGGCAAGGGTTTTATGATGGAGACAGCAATAGTTATT
Source organism: Chitinophagaceae bacterium (assembly GCA_947489175.1). Lineage (GTDB taxonomy): Bacteria > Bacteroidota > Bacteroidia > Chitinophagales > Chitinophagaceae > Pollutibacter. Next base: position 233 of record CANLED010000082.1, read on the forward strand.
CGATGCCGAACACCTTTGATGGTGCTTTCATGGCGGACTATTTAAAAGCAAAAAAGGGCGTAAAAAAGGAAGAAGGTTCATTAGAGAAACTGATGACTGCATTTATTGACAGCAACAAGCAAATAACGAGGATCAGTGTAAATATGGCAGATGTAGGAAGCAAGAGAATGCCAGAGATTTTAGATACCCTAGAAAAAGAAGCATCAAAATATTTTGATACGAGCAAAACAAAAATAACTTTTACAGGAACAAGCATTACTTTTTTAGAAGGAAGCCGATTTATCATCCAAGGATTAAAAGAAAGTATTTTATGGGCATTCCTTTTGATTTCACTATGCATGTTGTATTTATTTTCATCATTTCGCGTATTAATTTGTTCATTGATACCAAACCTCATACCGTTGATCATGACAGCCGGATTGATGGGGTGGGTAGGCATTGCGATCAAACCATCAACGGTGTTGGTATTTAGTGTAGCTCTTGGCATAGCCATAGACATAACAATAAGGTTCTTGGTAAATTTTAAACAAGAACTACCACATTTCTCAGGAGATGTAAACAAAACGGTGGTACAAACAATCAGAGAAACTGGAATTAGCATTATTTATACTTCGATGGTATTGATTGCAGGATTTATCATATTTGTATTCAGTGGATTTGGAAGCACACAAGCATTGGGATGGCTAACTTCATTTACCTTATTGATAGCCACTTTGACAAATTTGATATTGCTGCCAGTATTGTTGATGGCTGTAAGCAAGAAAAAATTACTAAAAGCGAAAAAATAAAAGTGCCGCTTGTTTTTTTTTGTTGAAGAATATGTTGTTTTTCTTATATGTTTGTCAAACGAGCTAATGAAGAGTTTTTCTGCAATACTTTATATTATAAATTATTATAATTCATATTTAATTGATTATCAAGGCTTTAATATATAAATCTCAGAATTTTTTTCTTTTCTTAACCAATTAATTAACGAAACAATAGTAAATAAAAATTAAAAAATTAAAAAAATTTAATTATTAACAATAAAATGCAAATTCTTAATTTAGCAATTGGAAAATAATCAATCTATTTCACATTAATAAACCATGACTTAACAAAGCACAAATCAAGTGTAAAAGTCTTTAAATCAAAACTCAAAATTTATGAAAAAAAGTTTGCAGGGTTTGTTCCTATTTCTCGTCTTAGGGCTTAGTGCATTGGCCCAAGACAGAACAATAACGGGAACGGTAGCCACAAAAGAAGACGGGGCAGCGCTGGCTGGTGTGTCAATTACCGTTAAAGGAACTAGCTTGGGTACGCTATCAACTTCAGATGGCAAGTTCAGCATTAAGGTACCGTCAACAGCAAAGGTATTGGTATTCAAGTATGTAGGATATGGAAGCCAAGAGCTTTCAATCTCTTCTGCTAGCCAACTTAATGTTGTGCTTGAATCTGATTCTAAAATCCTGAATGAAGTTGTTGTAGTCGGTTACGGAACTGGAAAGAAAATTTCCTCTGTAGTAGGTTCGGTTACAGTAGTATCTGGAAAAACATTTGAGGATAGGCCAATTGCGAATGCATTTGATGCGTTACAAGGTAAAGTTGCAGGTCTTCAGGTTTTCACTTCATCAGGAGAGCCTTCACAAACTTCTTCGTTGAGGTTGCACGGAGTAGGTTCATTGGGAGCAAGTTCTACCCCACTTTATTTGATGGATGGTATTCCAATTGATGGAGGTGTTGTAGTTTCTATGAATCCAAACGACATAGAAAATATTTCAGTATTGAAGGATGCATCGGCTACATCAATTTATGGAGCACGTGCTGCTAATGGTGTTATATACATTACCAGTAAAAGGGGTAAGTTGGGCAGACCTGCCGAAATAAATGTAAGCACTCAAATGGGGCATTCTGATTTGGCAAATGAGGACTTTTTCAACCAGTTCATGAACACCAAGCAGATTTCTGATTTCTGGGTAGCTACGGCTTACAGAACGCAGGCGCAAATGGATGCGATATTGGCTCAATATCCATTTGATACAAAATGGTACAAATCATACTATAAGAATGGTGCACCTACCAAGCAGACAGATGTTTCTATTTCTGGTGGTGGTGGAAAAACCACTTATTATGTATCTGGAAGTTATTTCTCTCAAGAAGGTTTAGCATATCGTTCAGGTTTCAAAAGATATACACTTAGGTCTAACCTCAACACTACCGTGAATGATTGGATTTCATTGGGATTGAACCTATCAATGGGTGCTGATGATAGGCAAACAAATCCATATGGATCTAACAGTACAAACCGTGGTTTGGCATTGTTGGCAGCTCCTTTTTATTCACCAGTTGATAAAAACGGCGTTGCATATCCAAACTTGATTCCAGGATGGGCAAGGTATAACCCAAATTATTTGGCCGACAATTTACCAAGTAATGGCAATAACATTCAGGCAAATCCTTCAGGTTATATCCAAGTTACACCAATCAAAAACCTAACCATCAAATCACAAGTTGGTATGGATGCTTTTGATTACAGAACATCTTCTAAACAATTGCCTTCTTATGTAGGTTCATTGAACAACGGAAGTGCCAGTGAATCTTTTTCAAGAGGTGTAACCAAAACAGTAACAAATACTGTTGAATATAAATTCAACATCAAGGATTTGCATAACATCACAGCGTTGGTTGGTACTGAGTATATTGACAATACCTCAACTAGCTTTTCAGGTTCTTCAACTGGACAAACGGATGATCGTTTGACATTGATTGGAGCTGGACCTAGCAACAGAGATGCAAGTTCAGGAAAATCTGAATATGCTTACAAATCTAAATTCAGCAGGGTTGAATATAACTTCGACACCAAGTACTTTTTAGATTTATCTATCAGAGAAGATGAATCTTCACGTTTCGGTAAAAACAACCGTACAGCTCAGTTCTGGTCTGTTGGTGCAATGTGGAAAGCAAAGAAAGAGAAAATCTTCAGCGACATTAAGTGGTTGACAGACCTTACTGTTAAAGCTAGTACAGGTACATCAGGAAACTCTGCTATTGGAGATTACCAAAGTCAGGCATTGGTTGGTACAACCCAATTTGATGGTGGATCAGGATGGTTTGTGAGTACCCCAGGAAATTCTTCTTTGGCATGGGAAACCCAGCAGAATACAACTGTGGGCGTAAAAGCATCTTTCTTCGACAGGATCAATTTGGAAGTTGAGTTCTACAAGAGAGATACAAGAAACATGTTGATTAGTGTACCTTATGCGTATACTTCAGGTTTTTCAAGCATCACTTCAAATGTGGGCACTTTGACCAACTCTGGTATTGACGTAACTTTTGATTTCGATTTATTGAGAATAGATGCTAAAAAAGCATACATCACTCCGTATTTGAACATCAATTACAACAAGAACAAAATCAATGAACTTTTCCAAGGGAAAAACTACTGGATCATTCCAAACACTGGCGTAAGTTGGGCAATTGGACAACCAGTATCTTATTTCTACCCATTATTCAGTGGTATAAACCCAGCAACAGGCCAACCTGAGTGGTATAAGCCAAATACTGTTGCAGATAAGATTGTTGAAACATTGAAAGACAAGAATAATGTAACTTCTACATTCAATACTGCAGCATTGCAGCAAAATACAGGTATTCAGCGTTATCCTTGGTTGAATGGTGGATTTGGACTAAGTGGTGGATTTCAAGGAATCTATGTGCAAGCTGACTTTAGTTTTTCAAAAGGTAAATACATGATCAACAATGACAGGTATTTCTTTGAAAACCCAAATCAGTTTCCAGGATTTAACCAAAGTGTTAGGGTTTTGGATTATTGGAAAAAACCAGGTGACGTAGCTTTGTTCCCTAAATATGGCACTCAGTTCACTCAATTTGATTCAAGGTTGATTGAAGATGCTTCTTTTATCAGGTTGAAAACTTTTAGTGTTGGCTACAATGTTCCTGAGTCAATCATCAAACCAACCAAGATGATTAAGGGCATGAAGATTTATTACATGGGTCGTAACTTATTAACTTATACCCGTTATTTAGGTCCAGATCCAGAGGTAGATACCAATGTTACACTTGGTGTTAATCCAAACACAAAACAACATTCATTAGGTATCGACTTTAGGTTCTAATTAACTAACTGATATACCTCAAAAAATATTAAGGAAATGAAAAATATAAAAATAGGTTTAATAGCCACAGTGGTTCTAACGACCCTCTTTTCATCTTGCAAAAAATTGGATTTGTTTCCATACAATTCAATCGAACAATCGCAATCTTTTAAAACAGTAAAAGATGCAAAAACATGGAATGCTGGTCTATACGCAACCTTCAGAGGAAGGCAGTACGGATCTTACATGTTTATAACTGATGTTCAGGCTGATCAGCTTAATGCATCTTTAGATTTTGGAAATAGAAATGGCAACCCACACCGTTGGGGAACGTCTTTTCTTGCAGATGATGGTACCATCAGAGATATCTGGGCTGCATTTTACAGTGCGATTGCCAATATCAATGTAGCAATCAAAGGCCTTGAAGACGTGAAGCCATTAGATGCAACTGAAGCTGCAAGCTTAGACCGTTATAAGGGTGATGCTTATTTTGCAAGGGCATTTTATTATCACCAATTGGCATTAAGGTGGTCTAAAGCATACAGTCCAGCTACTGCAGCAACTGACTTAAGTGTTCCCTTAATTACAGTTTATGATGTAAATGCACAACCTTCTAGGGCTACCGTAAAGCAAGTTTATGACCAAATCAACTCAGACATCACCCAAGCTAAGAAATTCCTTGGATCTGTTGCGGGTGCGGTTGGAACCAAAACATTCAACATTGATGTTGTAACTGCTTTGGAAGCAAGGGTTAAACTATGCATGCAAGATTGGGCTGGTGCTTATACAGCAGCAAATTCATTGATTACTGCAAACAAATACAAGCTTAATACAACTGCTGCAACATTAAAGGCTTATTGGCATACAGATGGCAATCAGGAATCAATTTATGAGTGCTTTGTAAGCAAACCCAATGAATTGGCAAATACAAATTCAATCTATCTTGGATTTATTCCAGCTACAGGTCGCTTTACCCCTGATTTTATTCCATCAACATGGGTATATAATGGGTATGATGCAGCTGATTTCCGCAAAGCTATTTACTTTGAGCCAATGCGCGTGACGGTTTCAGGATTGTCATTCAATAACATCGTCTTGGTAAATAAATATCCAGGAAACCCTGCATTGTTTACAGGAGCAACCACCAACTATCAACATGCTCCAAAGGTATTCAGGATTGCAGAAATGTACCTAATTGCAGCTGAAGCTTCTGCGGAAAGTGCTGGTACTGCAAATGCCTTAACAGCATTGAATGCCTTGCGTGTAGCTAGAGGCTTGACTGCCTTGACTGGTATTTCAGGAGCTGCTCTAATTGCAGCAGTTAGAGGTGAAAGAACAAAGGAATTGGCTTTTGAAGGATTCCGTTTGGATGACCTTAAGCGTTGGAACCTTGGATTTACAAGGTCTGGAGCTCAAGATGTTAACACCATTAACGTTGGTTCTAACTATAATACTTTATCAATACAGGCAAATGATCCTAAATTCATTTGGGGATTACCTGCTAACGATGTTACCATCAACAAGAACTTGGTTCAAAACCAAGGTTGGTAAAAAATAAAAACAACAATTGAAAAGCCGTCTCAGAAATGAAATTCTGAGGCGGCTTTTTTTTGCCCACTTACAATCTCACTATCCCAAAACCCGCAGAAAATAATGCTTCACTACACAGAAGTCAAGGCAACAAAAAGGGGTTACCATGTTGTGGCAACCCCTTTTCAATTATCTGTCTTAACAATAATTACCCTATTTCAAAAACTTAGCAAGCGCTAATTCTAAATCATTACCCCTTAAATCTTTTGCCACAATCATACCTTTTGGATCTATTAAAACATTAAAAGGAATACCTTCAATTTTATAAAGAGGAACTACTTCACTGTCCCAATATTTCAAATCACTTACATGCTGCCAAAGCAACTGATCATCTTGAATAGCTTGTATCCATGAAGATTTATCCTTGTCTAATGAAACCCCAAGAATAGTAAAATTTTTATCTTTGAATTTCATGAATGCCTTCACTACATTTGGATTTTCCATTCTGCACGGCTTGCACCAGCTGGCCCAAAAATCTACCAACACGTACTTGCCTCTTAGTGATTTTAAGGAAACATTCTTTCCATTGATATTTGGCAAGTTAATTTCCGGAGCTTCCATACCTACGAGTTCACTACTAGGAGCGGCTTCACTTGGGGTTGCATTAAAGGATGCTGATAGACTTTTTATGCGGGATGAGTTAGGGAATCGCTTGGCTATTCCTTCAACCACTGGCATTATAATGCTGTCGCTAATATTATTTCTACCCATTGCAATAGCATACACAGCAACAACAGGAATGTTAGTAGTGCTGGCCACATTCATCAAATAGGTGCCAGTACCTTCTGTCAACTTTAAATAAGCTTTCTCTGCAACTACCCTGCTGCTATCCATAACATTTTGACGCTCTTGGATTACATTTCTCAACGTACTCATTGTATCTAATCGAGCATTAAAACCCAAAAGAACACCTTTAAATTCATTACTGGCAGGTGAATTTGTAGTGTATGTTTTAAATGTTTTCACATCCACGTTCAATTCAATATCATGTTGATCAGGTACGAAAAAAAGAGCATCATTGGTATTGGCAAATCTTAGTCGGTACAACACTTCATTGTCAATTTTACCACCCTTAAAGTTGGCTAAAGGCGTTTCCTTTTCAATTATCACAGAATCCATGATAACAGGAGCAGCCCCGTCCATTTCAATAACCTCTAAGTATACAATTTGCTTTGCAGTATTGTTACTCAGTTTAACTTGAACTTTTACGGTAGTGTCTTTGCTTTTACAGGCACTAAAAGCGAGAAGCAAAGTAACAAAAGTGGCAAATATTGAATTTTTCATGTACTTTATTTATTGTTTAAAAATTGAATAAGCAGTTCTGTGGCGATTCTAGGATCAGCCTTTCCTTTTGAAACTTTTTTTACTTCACCTACAAAAAGTCCAATTAATCCTTTCTTTCCTTTTCTATATTCCAACACTTTGTCGGGCATTGAGTTGACCACAGATTCTATCCATCCTTGGATTTCATCCTGTCCGGCATCTTGAATAAGGTCGTTCTCTTTGGCAATGATAAGCGGATCAGCACCAACGTTTTCTAGCATTGTAGGAAGAATTCGCTGGGCAGCAACTGAAAAAGATATCTTACCATCAGCCACCAACGACAGCAATTTATCCCAATTTTCTGGTGTTATTTGTAAAGAATCCCAAGTTAATCCGGCAGCATTCAGGCAGGAACGAACAGGGCCAAGTAAAAAATTGGCCAGATGCTTTTTGTGATTAGTTTTTTCAGCAATGATGTTGAATAAATCACTTAATATTTTGTCATCGACCAATTGCTCGGCATCGTATTCACCTAATCCAAAATCTTCAAGGTAATGAATCATTCTCACCGCTGGTAATGATGGTATAGTCTGTTTTATATCATCTATAAATTGATCTGTAAAATGAAATGGCGCCAAGTCGGGTTCGGGAAAATACCGATAATCATCCGCATCCTCTTTGCTTCTTATGGCAAAGGTAGTTCCATTGTCTGCATCATAACTTCTTGTTTGCTGAACAATGGTTTCCCCTTTTTCAACCATTCCAATGAGCCGCGAAATTTCTATTTCAATGGCATGCTTTACGTGTTTAATAGAATTCAAGTTTTTAACTTCCACACGCGTACCCAACGTTTTACTTCCCCGCAAACGAACAGAAACATTGGC
>CANLED010000083.1 GCA_947489175.1 Chitinophagaceae bacterium
CGCAGGAATCACCAAGACCCAGGCTAATGCTACCCTGGATTCATTTATTAGTGCTGTAACCAAAACCCTAAAAGGTGGAGGAAAAGTAACGCTTGTAGGTTTCGGAACATTCTCTGTAACCAAAAGAGCAGCTCGCAATGGCCGTAATCCTCAAACTGGTGCTGTCATTAAGATCAAAGCTAAAAAAGTGGCTAAATTCAAAGCAGGAAAAGAATTGTCTTCTAAAGTTTAATTAGAACAAAATCACTAAAAAGCAGGATGCTTTCGTGTCTTGCTTTTTTTTATAACACAAACAATAAATAAAAATAAAATGGGAAGAGGCGACAAAAAAACAAAGAAAGGAAAGATTTTTAAAGGGTCATTTGGTAAATCAAGACCAGCGAAAATCAGAAAGGTAGTAGCAAAAGCTAATTAAGATTTGAGTGACTAAAGAAAAGAGAAAAAAGAGAAAAGTGATTTATCTTTTATCTCTTATCTTTTAGCACATGCTTTAGTTTATGGTGCAAGTCTAGCAATTGTCCATGTTGTATCCGCTTTCGAATACAATAATCTATCGTGCAACCTGCTGCTTCGCCCTTGCCAAAATTCAATCGAATCTGGTACCACACGATATCCTCCCCAATGTGGTGGCCTAGGAACAATTCCATCTGCATATCGTACATTTAGTTCTTGTGCCTTGGCTTCGAGCACTTCCCTATCTTTAATGATTTGACTTTGAGGAGAGGCCCATGCCCCCAATCTGCTTCCGAGTGGACGGCTATAATAGTATTCATCACTTTCTTCTGGTGATATTTTTTCACAACGTCCCTGAATTCTTACTTGCCGTTCCAATTCCTTCCAAAAAAAGAGCAAGGAGGCAAAAGGATGATGGAGCAGCGCTTCGCCTTTGTGACTGTTATAGTTGGTAAAAAAAACAAAACCTGTTTCATCATAACCCTTAAGTAAAACGATGCGTGAAGAAGGCATTCCGTTTGGCATAACAGTAGAAAGTGCCATTGCATTTACTTCATCAATTTCGGCGCTTAATGCTTCTTTCCACCAAGTAGAAAACTGATTGAAAGGATTTTGATCTACATGAGTTTCCAACAAGGATTCTAGTTGATAATCTCGTCTAATGGATGAAATTGACATAGTTAGGCAATTTGCGTATGGCGAAAAGCGTCATACTATTTACATTAAGCATGATAAAACTCGGCCACTAATCAATGAAAAAAAAATAATGTCAGGTTAGTTAACCAAGGTACCCACTTTTTCTCCCATTACAATGCGTTTCAAATTACCATCCTCATTCATGTCGAATACAATGATGGGTAAGTTATTTTCCATGCAAAGTGTGAAAGCTGTCATGTCCATGATTTTCAAATTCATGTCAATACACTCCCTGAAAGATATTGTCTCAAATTTCTTTGCATTAGGGTCTTTTTCAGGATCTGCTGTATAAATACCATTAACCCTGGTTCCTTTAAGAATCACATCTGCACTAATTTCAATTGCACGCAACGCCCCTGCAGTATCAGTTGTAAAGTATGGATTACCTGTACCTGCGCCAAATATGACAACACGGTTCTTTTCGAGATGCCTCATTGCTCTCCGCCTTACATAAGGTTCTGCAATTTGCTCCATTTTAATAGCACTCAGCAAACGCGTATACATGCCTTGCTTTTCGAGCATTGCTTGTATAGCCATCGCGTTTATAACGGTAGCCAACATACCCATATAGTCGCCATGAGCGCGTTCTATGCCTGTTTCTGATTCATTCATCCCACGATATATGTTTCCACCTCCAATTACGATGGCCACTTCCACGCCTAAATCAACAATACTCTTGACTTCACGGGCATAGCGGCTAACCATGGCAGGATCAATACCGAAACTATTTTCTCCCATTAAAGACTCTCCAGAAAGCTTAAGTAGAACACGTTTGTATACAGGTTGCATGGTGCGAATATACGATGGATAAAGAAAAAAGAAAACAGGAATTAATGTATATAAAATAAAAAAGGGGCCTTATGGAGGCCCCTTGAATATAATTAACAGTGTTTATTACTTATCCTAAAGCAACACGCTTGAAAGAAATCACTTTCAACTCACTGTCTTTTGATTTGATATAATCACCAACAGACATACCACCATCCTTTACAAAAGCTTGGGCAAGCAATGTGCTCTCTTTGAAGAATGCATTAAGTTTACCTTCACCAATTTTGCTGATCATCTCATCAGGCTTACCCACCATTTTAGGGTCGTTTTTGATAAGATCGAAAATGATTGCTTTTTCTCTTTCGATAACTTCGGCAGATACTGAAGAAGAATCTACTGCTACTGGATTCATCGCAGCAATCTGCATGGCGATATCTTTTCCAACTTCAGGAAGTGCTTTGTTCAAACCTACTAAAACACCCATTCTGTTTGCACCATGGATGTAAGAAGAAACGAATTCAGCATCGATTCTTTCAAACTTAGAAACACCGATTTTTTCTCCGATGCTGGCTAACTTATCGTTAATAAGATCCGATATTTTGGCACCATTAATATGAACTTCGCTAAGTTCATCAGCAGATTTAACATTGCTATCAATTGCAGCATCCATGATGCTTTGAGCAAAAGCAATAAATTCTGCATTCTTACTAACGAAATCAGTTTCTGAGCTTACACACAAAGTGATACCAGTTTTGTTGTCTGCAGTTGTCTTGGCTAAAACTACACCTTCCTTTGCCTCACGATCGCCCCTCAAGGCAGCAACCTTTTGTCCTTTCTTTCTTAACCAATCGATAGAAGCATCAAAATCACCATTGTTTTCAGTGAGTGCTTTGCGGCAATCCATCATTCCTGCGCCAGTCATTTGACGCAACTTGTTTATTTCTGCGGCGGTAATTGTTACAGTTGACATACTTTATTCTCCGACTTCAAAATTATAAATAATTTGAAATACCTTATTTTAAGTTAATGTGATGTTTTTATAAACTATCTTTTTAATGTTGGCTTCCTTCCACCAGCTCCTGCAGCCGGAACACGGCGCTTAGGAGGTGCAGCTTTTGCTCTTTTTGCTGCTTCACTATCACCACCTTCCTCATCAACAGAAAAATTAGTTGAATTATCAGATGACTCTTCACCCTCATCACCTTCTTCAGTCTTTTCAGCCTGACGTTCTGCAAGACCTTCAGCTATTGCAGCCGTGATGTAGTTGGTGATAATGGCAATTGACTTAGTTGCATCATCATTTGAAGGCACAGGGAATTCAACTTTATTAGGATCACAGTTTGTATCAACCATGCCAAAAGTCATAACACCCAAACGCTTTGCTTCGGCAAGTGCAATATGCTCATGTCCGATATCAATGATGAATAAAGCAGCTGGAACACGACCTAGTTGTGCGATGCCACCAAGTACTTTTTCCATTTTATCCCTATCTCTAGATAACTGTAAACGCTCTTTTTTGGTAATGTTGTCGAAACTTCCGTCAGCCAACATTTTTTCAATGCTTTGCATTTTCTTTACAGACTTACGTACTGTATTGAAGTTTGTAAGCATTCCACCCAACCAACGCTCTGTAACATAAGGCATGTTTACACGCTGAGCGCATTCTGTAACGATTTCTTTTGCTTGCTTCTTGGTTCCAACAAACATGATTTTTTTGCCACTCTTTGCTATGTTTTTAAGCGCTGCTGCTGTTTCTTGCAAGCAATCAAGTGTCTTATTCAAATCAATGATATGAATTCCTTTTTTCTCTGCGTAGATATATGGCAACATCTTAGGATTCCACTTCTTACGGAGGTGACCGAAGTGAACACCTGCTTCCAAAAGTTGCTGATGCAGTGAAGTGTTATTTTCCATTGTAAAAGGTATGTTTTAAATTCTTGTTTAAAATTGTTAAAAATGCTGCTACAAAATTGAAGCAATACACTTTTGTTAACGTTTGCTGAACTGGAAGCTTCTTCTAGCTTTCTTCTTACCGAATTTCTTCCTTTCAACACCCCTTGGATCTCTTCTCAAAAGTCCGGCTGCTTTAAGGACTGGTCTGAATTCAGGATTCAAAACGATCAAGGCACGAGCAATTCCAAGTTTGGAAGCTTCCGCTTGTCCTTTCTTTCCACCACCAGCTGCATTAATTTTAATATCATATTTACCTGCACCTTCAACAGTTGTGATAGGTAACTCCACTTGATTCTGAAGATATATCTGTGGGAAATATGCCTTATAGTCAAGGTCGTTTACAACGATGTTACCGTCTCCCTTGCTGAGGAAAACCCTGGTAACAGCTTCTTTTCTACGACCAAGTCCGATTTTTTGTTTTTCCATTATACTTGTTTTGTAATCGTTTTGAAATTAGTATTTGAAAGGGGTTGGTTGCTGTGCTGTATGTGGATGAGATGGACCAACATAAACAAAAAGTTTTTTGATCATCTGACGACCCAAGCGATTCTTTGGAAGCATTCCCTTAACAGCCCTTTCCACAATTACTTCAGGACGACGTTTTTGTAGGTCCTTTGCAATTTCAATTTTTTGTCCACCAGGATATCCAGTTACGTGCTGGTATTCCTTGTAGTTTAGCTTGTCCCCTGTAAAAACAACCTTTTCGCTGTTAATTACGATAACATAATCTCCGCAATCTACATGGGGCGAATAATACGCTTTGTTCTTTCCGCGTAATACTGAAGCAATCTTGCTGCAGATTCGTCCCACAGTTTGATTGGTCCCGTCTACAACGTGCCAATGACGTTGAACGGAAGCTGCATTTGCATGCTTAGTGGTAAAATGTAATTTACTCATGTTTACTAATTTTCAGATTTCCATCTGGGTTTAAAAATATGTTCCCGCCATCCCAGGAACAGCCCTATTTCTTTAAGGGAATGCAAAATTAATGGAATGAGTTATTATTTGCTAATAAAAACAGATGTTTTTTTAAGACACCCTTGCAACTAATTGATAATCAATATAAATTTGGATATTTTAAGTATCTCCTAACATCATTGATGTTCCTTAAATGCATCTTTGTTAAAGGAGTAAAGCTTCCCTGGACGATGATGAACGTCTACTTCCATTTCATTTTCATCGATTAGCATGCCTGTTGTGAACAATTTTTTTCTGAAATTTCGCCTGTCAAACTCCTTACCCAATATTTCTTCAAAAAGATGCTGTAAATCCCGAAGTGAAAATTTTTTTTCCAATAAGTTAAATATGATCGGCTCATCCTCTATCTTCTTTCTAAGCGTTGCTAAACAAGTTTCTAAAATCAGTTTGTGGTCAAATGCCAACGTTGATACCTCAGATACGGCATGCCAATGCAATGCATTGTCTATCGTTTTTAATTGATGGTTCTTTACATTTACCAACGCCAAATAAGCCGTTGTTATAACCCGGCCATCTGGATGTCTATCAACTGCACTAAATGTTTTTACTTGCTCCAAAAACATGTCGTCTAAGCCCGTTCGCTCCCTAAGAACCCTGTAGGATGCATTGTCAAGATCTTCTTCTTTTTTCAGTACATCCCCTAATAACGACCACTGTCCTAAAAACTTTGGATGATCACTTTCAATCAATAAAACCTTTAAAACACCATTGTCGTAACCGAAGATTACACAATCAACGGATACAGAAAAACGAAAATCTGGAATCTTATTAGTAGGTGATACTTTATTATTGGAACCGGCAAAAATTTCTTTCATTTGGAAAAATTGAATAGTCGTCAAACAACAAATTTAAGTTCAAATTGAAAAAGAAACACAAAAATTCTAATTTTAGGGCTCAACTTCGCATGATGGACGTAAATGAAAGCACAAGGTTTTATCTTGATAACAGCAAACAACTGCTTGAAAAACTAAATAATATAACATTTCTTAAGGAAAATATTGAGCTGCTGAGGAACCTAATCAGGTTTCATGAACAACGGTACTATGTAATGAACAATCCCTTGTTAGCTGATGCTGAATTCGATCAACTATACGCGGCGTTGGTAAAATTGGAAAATGAAAATCCCAATCTAATTACAATTGATTCGCCTACCCAACGCGTTGGCCCTGGTTTTACCAAACAATTCAGAACCGTTCCTCACCTTGTGCCTATGCTCTCTTTGGAGAACTCTTACAACGCAGAAGATTTAATTGAATGGAATCGCAAAGCAAAAGAACTTTCAGGATTGCCATTTTTGAATTTTTGTGTTGAACCTAAATTTGATGGTGCCAGCATATCGCTTGTATATGAAAATGATTTATTGGTTCGTGGAGCCACCAGAGGTGATGGCGTTGCGGGCGAAGACATCACATTAAATCTTAAACAAATAAAATCAATCCCTCTTTCTGCAGCATTTTCTACATACGGTATTCAGCAAGTTGAAATCCGTGGCGAAGTACTCATCAACAAAGAAAACTTCAGAAAATACAATGAACAATTGGCTGAGCAAAACTTGCCACCATTGGCAAATCCAAGAAATGCCGCATCAGGTTCTTTAAGAATGAAAGACGCCAAATTGGTAGGAAAAAGAAAACTTGAGGCCTTCATTTATCACATCGCTTATGTTCAATACAATGACAATAAAAAAGAGATTCCTTCGCACTCAAAAAGCCTTGAAATGCTTTGGAATTTAGGGTTTAGGAGTCCTGTGAATGAAAAAATGATCTTCAACAAAATAGATGATGTCATTTCATTTTGTGCAGAATATGAAGCAAAAAGAGATACTTTACCTTATGAGATAGATGGATTGGTTATCAAAGTTGATGAATTAAAGATGCAAGATAAATTGGGCATGACTACCCATCATCCGCGTTGGGCCATTGCGTATAAGTTTAAAGCGAGGCAATCCACCAGTAAATTATTACAAGTAGAATTTCAGGTAGGCAGAACAGGAAGCATCACACCAGTAGCAAAGATAAAACCAGTACCGATTGGAGGTGTAATGGTAGCATCAATATCATTGCACAATGAGGAATTTATCAGAGAAAAAGACATCCGCATAGGTGACTCACTGTTGGTTGAAAGAGCCGGCGATGTAATTCCTTATATAGTAAAATCATTTGCTGAAGTGCGTAATGGTGAAGAACAACAAATTGTGTTTCCCCAAAATTGTCCATCATGCAACGCCAACTTAATCAAAACAGAAGAAGAAGCTGTATGGCGTTGTCCAAACTCACATTGTGCTGCTCAAATTGTTGAACGAATGATTCATTTCACGAGCAAGGATGCGATGGATATCCGTGGATTAGGTGATGCAAATATTAGAAAATTTTATGCATTAGGGTGGTTAAAAGAGATCCCAGACATCTACCATCTTCCCTTTGACTTGATGAAAACAATGGAAGGATTTGGCGCAAAATCTGTTGACAATTTAAAAGATGCGATAGATAAATCAAAGACACAACCATTGTATAGGCTTATCAATGCCTTGGGAATTCGATTTGTTGGAGAGACAACGGCCAAAGGACTTTCACAACATATAGACCACTTGCTTGACTTGCAAAAATTTGACAATGAATCATTACAAAAATTAGAAGATGTTGGTGTGAAGGTTGCGCAAAGTATTTTTCAATATTTTAATGATGAAGAAAATATAGTGATGCTGAGAAAACTTGAATCAGCTGGACTTCAACTAAACAGCATTAAAAAGCAATCTGCAGAAGGAAACTTAACGGGAAAATCATTCCTTTTTACAGGAACTCTTTTGAAAATGAAAAGGTCTGAGGCAGAAGAAAAAGTTGAAGCCAATGGAGGTAAAATACTTTCTGGTGTGAGCAGTAAACTAGATTATTTGGTTGTAGGAGAAGATGCAGGGTCTAAACTTGAGAAAGCAAAAAAAATAGCTTCTATTCAAATTCTAACTGAAGATGAATTTATTGAATTGGTTACGGTGACGACTTTGTAAGTCATTGATTGTCAATATTTTAAAAGTTAGATTATTTCTCATCAAAGACTCCCCTCCTGGACAGGAGGGGTGGACTCTGGCGAGGCGCCGAAGGTGACGAGACAGAGGCCGGGGTGGTGGATTTTCTTAATTTAATTCCACCACCCCGCCGAGCCAAATTCGCTTCGCTCATCTGTCTCGGCACCCCTCCTGT